>JALZNB010000390.1 GCA_030857905.1 Actinomycetota bacterium | reverse complement strand
CGGCGGGCCCGAGGCACTGATCGGCGTCCTCGACGACCGGGACGCGGACTTCGCCACCCGGTACGCCGCGGGCAGCCTGCTCGGCCTCTGCGGCGACCCGCGGATCCGCCCGGACGACCCGCCCATGGTCGACCTGCCCGGCGGCGACGTCTGGCTGGGCACCTTGACCGAGACCGTCGACGAAGTGACCGACCGCTGGGCCGCGGTCGGCGTGCTGCGCGACTGGATCGCCAAGGAGGCGCCCCGCCATCAGCGGACTGTGTCCCCGTTCCGGATGGCGGTCCACCCGGTGACGAACCTGGAGTACGCCCGCTTCATCGCCGACACCGGGTCGGCCAGGACACCCACGTCCTGGCGCTTCGGCGTCTACCCGCACCACGTGGCCAACCATCCCGTGTGGACGGTCACGGCCGAGGACGCCGACGCCTACGCGGAATGGCTCGCCCGGCGTACAGGCCGCAGCTTCCGGCTGCCCACCGAGGCGGAGTGGGAGTACGCGGCCTCCGGCGGTGACGGCCGCGAGTACCCGTGGGGCGGGGTCTTCGACACCGACCGCGCGAACACCGTCGAGCACGGGCTCGCGAACACGACACCGGTGGGCTGCTACCCCGCGGGTGACAGCCCCTTCGGCCTCAAGGACATGGCGGGCAACGTCGAGGAGTACACCGCCGACGACTACGTCCCCTACCCCGGCGGCGACGACGTGCGAGACGACCTCGTCGTTGAGTGCGGTGCCTACCGGGTGACCAGAGGTGGTGCGTTTAGCCGGTACGGGGATCTGGCCCGCTGCGCGCGTAGGCACGGCTGGTACCCCAGGGAGTTCTATGCGGTCGGCCTGCGGCTGGCCGAGTCGAGGTGATGGAGCGGTTATGACGACTCAACCCGTGGTCGGGATCCCCGACCTGCTCAGGTACGGCACCTCCACCGTCGGGCTCATCACGACCGTGGGTAGCCGCGGGGTCAACATGATGGCGGCGGAGTGGACCTACCTGGTGGCCAGGCAGCCACCGCACTTCGCGGTCGGCTGCCAGTTGACCAACCACTCCACCGACCTGATCGTGGAGCGCGGCGAGTTCGGGCTGACCTTGTGCGACGCGTCGATGACCGGCCTGGCCGACTTCGCGGGCAGCTTCAGCGGCGTCGACGTCGACAAGAGCGCAGTCTCCGGGGTGACCCTGCGCGACCCGGTCGTGCTCGGCACCCCTGTCGTCGACGGCGGCACGCTGCGCGCGGAGTGCCGGGTGGTGCACGTGGTCGAGCTGCCCGCCTACCGGCTCATCATCGGCGAGGCGGTGTGGTTGGAGGCCGATGAGCGGGCCAACCAGGACCCACTGGTCAAGCACGGCGGCATGTACCGCCTCGGCGAGCGGGTCAGGGCTGCCACGGTCACCGCCTCGGCGACCCGGCTGCCCGACGGCGACGTCCGGGTGTGCGCGACCGCCCAGGGCGCCGAGGCCGACAAGGTGCCGTGGACGGTGTCCCTGGGCGACGACACCCCGGTGGCCACCTCACACGCGGGCACCGACCTCGACGTGGTGCTCACGCTGCCACGTCCCCCGGAACCGGGCGAGACGCTCGTCGTCGCCCGTCCTGGCTACAGCTGCGCGCGGGTGCGTCTGCCCCTGCTGTCAGCGGAGCCGTGAGCACAGGAAGGGGGTGACACCCATGAAGAAGCCCGTTCGCCGCTACAAGGGCGTCGTGAAGTAAGCCGCACCCTGCGGGGAACACGGCCGCACAGCGCACACCAAGCCACACAGAGCACCGCACCGAGGGAGAACAGAGTCACATGAGACTGCGTCAGCGCGCCGCTCGCGTGGTGTGGGTCGAGGGCCACGGCCTGCTTGTCGCCGACAACCGCGGCGGCCTGAACCTGCTCGACGAGGACTTCACCCTGATCCGCGCCGGGCGCGACCCACAGTCGACCGCCCCGGTGTACTCGGTGACCGTCGCCGGGGAGTTCGCCTACACAAAGGACATGCGCGGCACCGTGACGCAGTGGCACCTGCCGACGCTGCGGGTGCTCAACAGTCTCGACGCGCACAACCTGCGCGGCACGGGCGAGTACCTGGCCGACGAGGAGCCGTCGACGACGATCAACCGGGGCATCTGTGTGTGGCAGGACCGGCTGTACGTCAACAACGGCTACGTGGAGCTGGTCGTCGCCGACGCCACCACGCTCGACGTGATCGAGGTGCGGCGCAGCTTCACCGACAACTACATCGAGTGGTTCTGCACCGACCGCCCCGGCGAGCAGGCCGTCGCGGACAAGAAGGGCCACCTCTTCGTCGGCGACCTGGCCACACTGAACTTTCCGGTCAGGGTGCGCCTCGACGACGACGTCAACCTGCACCGGGTCAAGTACGACGGCCGTCATGACCGGTACTGGGTGACCCAGGACGCGGGTTCCGGCGACGGGCACTACATCAGCAACGGGCTGGTCGTGATCACCCCGGAGGGCGAGGTGCTGCACGACTTCAAGTTCGCCGCCGACGACGTCGAGGTCCTGGAGTTCACCGAGGACTTCACCAGGGCCTACACCGGCGGCTTCGACGGCGAGATCGTGGTGTTCGACAACACCGGGGCCGAGCCGCGGATCACCGCCCGGATCTCGCCGTTCCGTCACCAGATCACCGACATGACCGTCACCGGCAAGGGCGACCTGGTCGTGCTCGGCCAGGACGGTCAAATGGAGCGGGTCAGCCCCGAGGGGGACCGGCTCGCCCGCCTGGACTTCGCCAGCGCCTGCGTCTGGGACATCCAGCCCGACCCTGTCACCGACGACGGCTACCTGATCGCCACCGACACCGGCGTCATCGCCGTCCAGCTGACCGCACTGGACTCCTCGCACCCGAACCTGCGCACGACCGACCGCTGGGACCTCGACCGCGGCTTCGTCCGCCGCGTCCGGCCGCAGGCCGACGGCACCTTCGTCGGCGTCACCCGTTCGGGCGCGGTCCTGCGCGTCGACCGCGCCGGGACCGTGTTGTGGGAAACCGGTTTCGGGCCGCACCCGCACGACCTGGCCGTCGACCCGGAAACGGGGCGGGTGCTGGTCGCCGCCAACGAGGGCGTGGTCGAGCTGGACCTGGCCGACGGCTCGCGCGTGCGGAGGTTGGAGGTCGCCGGGCTGATCCCGTGGTCGTGCGCGTACGGGCCCGCGGGCGAGCTGGTCGTCGGCACCCGCGACGGGGCGCTGTTCTCCTTCGACCGCTCCGGCGAGCCGCGCTGGCGGGTCGAGCTGGACGGGTACTGCAAGCGGATCCGCCCGCAGGGTGAGCAGATGTTGGTCACCGGCGGGATCTTCGGCGCCGTCCTCGTCGACCACGCTGACGGCAAGACCCACGCGCAGTGGTTGGAGGGCATGGAGAACACCCTCGAGAACGCCGTGGTCAGCGGCGGCCGAGCGTACTCGGTCAGCTACGGGCTGCAGTTGGGGGTGCATGAGGTGGAGTCGTCGGAGTTGCTTGGCATCATCGAGCCCATGCCCGACTTCCCCAAGGCGATCGCGCTGCACGAGCTCGACGACCGGACGCTGCTGCTGGTCGGCGGCCGCGGCGGCTTCCTGCAGATCCGCGAGCTGACCGAGGACGGCCCCCGTCTGCTGCGCACGGTGTACCCCCCTGCGGGCTACGGGGTCTGAGGCCGCGTGGCCCTGCGAGAGGAACCGAGGCCCTGGCGCGACGGGCGGTTCCGGCTGTTCGCCGCGGGCAACCTGACCAACAACCTCGGCGAAGGCATGTACACCTTCGCCATGCCGCTGCTGGCCCTGAGCTACACCGGGTCGCTGGCGACGATGGCGCTGCTGGTCGCGGTGACCCCACTGGTGATCACCATCGGTGGGCCACTGCTGGGGCACCTGGTCGACCGGTACGGCTCGCGGGTCGTGGTCGTGCCAGGCCTGCTGTTGCAGCTGCTCGCCTCGGTCGCGCTCAACATCGTGCTGTCGGGCGGCCCGGTGCCGATCTGGATGCTCTACGCCGCCGAGATCCTGGTGCAGATTGGCGCCGTGTCGTACCGGGCCGGTTGGTTGGCGGGCGTCCCGGCGATGTTCCCCGAGTGTCCCGGCCGGGCCCGCGGCTCGTTGACGGTCCTGTTCCAGGTCAGCCTGATCCTCGGCCCGACCCTGGCCGCCGCGCTGGTCGGGCCGATGGGGTTCACCGGCCTGCTCTGGCTCAACAGCGCGACCTTCGTGGCACCGCTGCTGGTCTGGTTCGCGGGCGTCAACCCGGTCGCGGGCCAGGACCGCTACCGCGTCGTGGCGACGTCGCTTGTCGAGTCGCTGCGCCAGGGACTGCACGTGTTCACCCGCAACGGCAAGATGGGCACGCTCATCTCGCTGATGGCCCCCGTCAGCTTCGCCTTCTCCACCGCGACGATCACCCTGTTCGTCTACCTGGCCACCTCCCGGCTGGGCGCGAGCATCAGCGAGGTCGGCTTCGCCCTGGCGGTAGCCAACATCGGGGGAGTGGTCGGGGCGTTCGTCACCGCCGAGATACCGCGCTGGCAGATCCGGACGCTGACGGTGATCGCGCTGATCAGCGCCACCACCTGCCTGGTCACCATCGGCGCCGGGGTCGGGTTGGTAGTCGCCACCGCGGCGATGACGCTGTTCCTGCTGTGCGACAACATCATCGCGGTCGCCACCGAGATGGAGATGTTCAGCTCGGTGTCCCCGGAGCTGATCGGTCGGGCCACCGGGATGTGGCGGCTGGCGACCGGCCTGCCCAGCATCGCCGCCCCGGCGGCCATCGCCGTCATGAACAGCCACTTGAGCCCGCAGGCCATCTTCCTCGTGCTCGCCGTGGTCTGCGCCGCGCCCCTGGTCTGGCTGCTCACCCACCGCGCGGCCCTGCGGGTCGCGGCCCCCGACCCCGAGCCACCGACCACGGAGGAATCGGCCGCGAGCCCGGGTCCCGGCGACACCGAGCGGGGGCAGGCAGGTTGACCTGCCCGGGACCACTGGAATGGGCAACCGGTGGACAGGATCCGGTCGCGCGACCGCTGGTCTCGCTGCCCGCTGGTCGTGGAGGGGAGGACCCGTCGCCACCGTAGGGGCGGCGGCCGCGTCTGCGGTCACTGCTGTCGTGGTGCTGTTGACGCGCGAGCGCCGCTGCCACGACGAGTTGCTGGCCTCCACGCGGGCGCGCCTCGACACTTGCCTGCACCGGGCGGTCAAGCTCGCGGTGAGCACGGCGTCCCGGCTGCGCACGCATTGGGGTCGGCGGGACGCTGGTCGGTTCCCTCGACCGCACCGTCGCGATGGCCGCCCGCGTGGACGCCTAGGTCGCCGCCGACGAGGTACTCGTCAGCCGCCGACACCCTCGTGGGC
>JALZNB010000358.1 GCA_030857905.1 Actinomycetota bacterium | reverse complement strand
GGTCAGGAACATCGCGTGTGGTTTGCGGGCCGCCGCGAGCCTGGGCGGGTGTGGTCGTGACATCGGGGCGCCCCGACGGTGGTACTCGCGGGCGCCGTTGAGCAGCGGTCGCAGGACGTGGTCGTCGTGGCGGATCTGGCGGGGGATGGCGGGTTCGCCCTGTTGCCAGTGCGACCACGGCGAGAACCAGCGCGGGGCCGGACCGGTGCGTTTGCCTCGGGCGGTGGGGCCGGGGTCGCCGACCTCGTCCACCAGCACCGAGCCACCGGTGCGGTTGTGTTGGCGGCGCCAGGCCGACAGGTTTTCATACGCGGCGTGGTCGAGATAGTCGACGACCAGTTCGAGGTGGACCGCGCTGCCGTCGGGAATCTGGGCGAGCAGGCGGGACAGTCGGGGGACCGACAGGAAGCTCAGGGTGCCCTCGACGATCACCGAGCAGGTCGGCCTGCCCTCGGCGTCGGTGCCCTCGCCCGGCTCGACCCGCACGCGCGCCCACACGACACGGCGCAGCGTCGCCAGCATGGCCGCGGCCAGACCGATCAGCACGCCTTCCAGGAGGTTGAGCATGACCACACCCACGACGGTGATGAGGTAGACGAGCAGTTCACCGTGCGCGCGGGCGACGCGCAAATCGGCGATGTCGACGAGTTTGATCCCGATGACCACCAGCAGTCCGGCCAGCGCCGCGAGCGGGATTCGCTCGACCAGGCCGACCAGCAACACGGTGAACAGCAGCACCCACACTCCGTGCAGGACAGCGGAGGCACGGGTGCGCGCGCCCGCGCGAACGTTGGCTGAACTGCGCACGATGACGCCGGTGATCGGCAGACCGCCGAGCAGACCGGAGGCGACGTTGGCCGAGCCCTGGCCGATCAGCTCGCGGTTGAGGTCGGTGCGGGGGCCCTCGCTGATCTTGTCGACGGCGACTGCGGACAGCAGGCTCTCCACGCTCGCGATGAGGGTCATGGTGATCACGCCGAGAGCGAAGGGCATCCAGCCGTCGGTGGGGAAATCCGGGAGCTGGATGGCGGCGAGCGGCGACTCGGGAAGTCGAACGCGGGGGAGGTCGATGCTGGCGATCAGGGCGACGACGGTCGCCAGCACGATCGCGATCAGTGGGCCGGGCACCACGCGCAGCTTCGCGGGCATCCTCGGCCAGACCAGCAGGGTGACGATCACGAGCAGGCCGATCAGAGCTGCCGGGCCGTGCGGGTCGAGCACGGTGGCGGGCAGGTCGCGCAGGTTCTCCCACGCCGTGGCCTCCGCCGCGCCGCCGAAGAGGACGTGCAGCTGGCCCAGGACGATGGTGACGCCGATTCCCGCCAGCATGGCGTGGACGACGGTGGGGGAGATGGCCAACGCGGCGCGGCCGATGCGGCTCGCGCCGAGCAGGATCTGCAGAACGCCCGCGAGCACGGTGATGGCGCAGGTGACGGCCCAGCCGAACTGGGTGATCAACTCGGCGACGACGACGGTGAGGCCCGCGGCCGGGCCGCTGACCTGAAGTGGGGAACCACCGAGCAGACCCGCGACGACGCCGCCGACGACGGCGGCGATGAGTCCGGCGAGGACGGGTGCGCCTGAGGCGGCGGCGATGCCCAGCGACAGCGGGACGGCGATGAGGAAGACGACGAGCGAGGCCGGGACGTCATGGCGAGCGTCGCGGGTGAGCCACTGACGGGCTCGCGCGATCGGTGGCGCGTGGGCCGGACTGCTTGTCTTGGGAGCACTCATCAGGGACCTCCTGGCATCGGGAACTGTCAGAGCCCGCCTGGCCCGCGCGAACCGCGTGAGCACCGACGTGAAAGGACGGATGAGCACATAGTGACCGATCAACCACAACGTGTCGCATCCGAAAAGTAAACGGCTCTTTACTAAACGAAGTTCCGGTGACGGAGGAGTCCGCCGAACTCTCACCCGATGGAGTGGACTCGGGGTGATTGTGGTCTCAATCGGAGGGCAGTGGGTCGGACGGCGTCACCGGACCGCGGGACGCGAGCTGCACCAACATCGCTCCTGATAGGAGGATGACCATTCCGGCGATCTGAACGGGTGAAAGGGATTCGCCGAGCAGCAGCCAGGCCAGAGCGGTGGCCACGATCGGTTCGGACAGCGCGAGCACACTGGCCACTGTGGACGGAAGATGGCGCAGCGAACTGATGCTCAGCGTGTAGGCGACCGCGGTGCTGACGATGGCCACCGTGACCAGGAGCGTCCACACGGGAGGCTGCCACGGACCGAACTCGGCGGCCACGCCGAGCGAAGCGGTGGGGAAGGTCCACGGCGGCGCGATGGCGAAGACACCGAGCGCACCGACGACCATGCCCCAGGTCACCATGCCGATCGGATGATGCTCGCTCGCCCCGCGCTCACCGAGCAGGTAGTAGGCCGCCGAACACAGCGCGGCCCCGGCTCCGGCGAGCAGGCCGATGGCGTCGAGCCGCAGTCCCTCCCAGACCTGGGCGACCATCACGAGCCCGCCGATGGCCAGCAGCGTGCCGATCCACGACAGCACAGGCAGCCGCACCTTGCGCACGAATCGCACCCACAGCGCGACCAGCACAGGGGACATGTACTCCAGCAGCATGGCGACGCCCACCGGCAGTCGCGACACGGCGAGGAAGAACAGCACCTGCACGGCCGCGACGCCGACGAGACCGTAGGCGATCAGCAGCCGCCACTGATCCCGGCGAACCTTGAGCAAAGCGGGCCGGAACACGGCGACGGCCACGAGCAACACCACCGCCGCGAGTCCTGCCCGTGCGCTGGCGACGTGTTCCGGGCTCAGACCCGCCTCCATGGCGGGCTTCGCCAGCGGACCGGAACTGCCGAAGGCCACCGAGGCCACCAGGATGTAGACGGTGCCGCGCGCGCGGTGGGCCCGCGGTGCCGTCACCGATCCGGTCAGGTCAGCGGCCACGGTGTCCGTGTTCCCCTTTCGTGTGACGAGTTACCCGATCGGCTGAATCGTAGGACGTCTGAGTCGGTCATGAGCGTGCGGTTCGCCGCTCCTATGCTGTGTCAACGCGGATCGGGGCTGGACGTGGATCGGGGGCACGGTGCGAGACAGGCGACGACCGGTACCGGGAACCCATCCCGTGCGATTCGGCACGGCCGAACTGCTCTGTGACCTGGACTGGCCGAACGGTTGGCTGCTCAGCGTCGACGGGATCGCGCAGTCCTATGTAGACCTCGACGACCCGACCCACCTCGAATTCGACTACGTCCGCCGCATCGGTGACCTGATCGACGCGCTTCCGGGCATCGACATCGACGCCGTCCACGTCGGCGGGGGCGCCTGCACCCTGCCCCGCTACGTGGCCGCCACCAGGCCCGGCTCCCGCCAACTCGTGTTCGACGCCGACGGCGACCTCATCGACCTGGTGCGGGCCCAGTTCGGTCTCGACGTGCCGGAGCTGGAAGTGCGGGTCGGCGATGGCTGCGCCGGTGTCGCCGCGGTCCCGTCCGCCTCGGCCGACCTCGTGGTGCTCGACGCCTTCCAGGCCGCCGCCGTGCCGGGCGCGCTGGCGACCATCGAATTCATTCGAGACGTGGCGCGAGTGCTGCGCGCCGACGGCGCCGCGCTGGCCAACGTGTCCGACGGCCCCGGGTTGACCTACGTTCGTCGGGTGGTGGCGACCTTCGCGGCCGTGTTCCCGACCGTGCTGCTGCTGGCCGAGCCGAACCTGTTGCGTGGCAGGCGGTTCGGCAACATCGTCCTCGCCGCCTCCGCCGCGGAACTGCCGGTCGAGGAGATCCGCGCCCGCTCGGCCGCGGCGGCGTTCCCGGTCCGCTGCGTGGCGGGAGCGGACCTGCGCGAGCTGTACGGCGACGCGCAGCCGTTCACCGACGCCGCCCCGGTGAACTCACCCGCACCGCCGCGCGACCGGCTCGGCCTGTCCGAAGATTTGGCGAGACGTACGCATCCTGACGTGTAGTGGCACCGCGCTAGCCGACAGCTCGGGCCAACTTGCTCTTCGACCGCCCCCACGGCTTGAACACCGACAACGCGGTGCACACCAGGTAGATCGTCCCCGACACGCAGGCCGCCGACAGCAGCGACTGCGACTGCGTCATCTCCACCAACTGCCCCGCGGGCGTCGCCGACACCGTCGCCCCGATCGTGCGGAGCAGCGGGAGCAGCGAGAAGAGCGTCATCAGCGCGGCCCCGAGAGTCAGCCAGAACTTCACCGCCACCCAGCGATGACGGAACAGCCCCCACGGCGTCGCGAGCGAGAGCACCATCCCGGTTCCGAACGCCAACAACACGATCGGGATCAGCAACACCTGGCCCACTGTCGCCGCGCCCAAGTACACGGCGTGCTGAACGCGCGCGTCCTCGGTGTTCAGCCCGACGACTGCCGCCGTCAGGTTGCCCAGTGTCAACCCGAACCAGGTCATCGACGACAGAATGTGCAGCAACACCATGGCTTTGCGGACGGTTGGTGGGAGATGGCTCGACTTCTTCTTCACGCGGCTCGGGTGCTGGATGGTCGTCGTCATGCTCGTCCCTCGGTCGATGCGGCCAAGGACGAGTCTGCCGCGCGGACGAGGGCGTGTCGTCCGTCCAGGCTCGGCAATCGGGCTGCGTCGACGCCGGTACGAGAGGTCGAGAACTACGTCGTGGGACGTACGTGACGACTTCCCGGGATCAAGGACGCCAGGGACTCTTGGAGTCCGTCGGCCGGGTGGGGTCGTGGAACTTCGGCGTATCCGGCTCGTCGGGACGCAGGGTGACCAGGTCGCGGGTGATCGCCCGCATGATCCGGGTGTGCGCCCGCATCGCGTCGCCCGGTGTGGTGGCCGACAGGTCCGACAGGTCGACCTCACCACCGAAGTGCACGCGGAACACCGGACGGTCGCGGATCGCCCGCAGCACCGAGGCCACCAGGGGCCGGATGTCCTGCCAACCGGTCACGGACTCGGTGCCCCAGTAGACGGCCTCGTGCGCGCCCCACTGGCTGATGGTCACCACGGGCACCTGACCGCCGAGCGCCATCCTGGCCACCCCGGTTTTGCCACGTTCGGGCCACAGCCCGGCTTCCCGGCTGACCCGACCCTCCGGGTACACCAGCAGCGGGACCTTGGCTCCCTTGAGCGCGCCGACCGCGCGATCGAACGCCTCGATGACGTTTGCCTTGCCCCGGTCCACGCGCAGATGGCCGCTCTTGCGCAGCAGGAAGCCGAGGATCGGGGCGTCGAGCAGTCCGGCGGTGAGCAGGAACCGCGGCGCGATGCCCGCCTTGCCGCCTGCCGCGATCAACACGAACGGGTCGAACATCCCGATGTGGTTGGCCGCCACCAATACCGGACGGCCTCGCAGGTGCGGCGGGAATTCGCCGGTGATCTCGATGCGGCCGACCGTTCGCACGATCAACCGGTCGAACGCGGTGAGTGCCCGCCACATCCCGGGTGTGCCCGAGGTTGTCCCCCGTCGGCGTGTCGCCTCGTCGGCGACGCTGCGCAGCGCGACCATGGCCAGAGCATCGCATGCCCCGGCGGACCCGGGACGCGCCGGGTCGAACCGACCCTGGTGTCGACGTGGCGGCAGTGACCCCTGGGGTGGGAGAGGCAGGCCGACTACCGTGTGGAACATGGCGAGCCGGACACCTTCCAGAACCCCGGGTGGCGCGAAGGGAGGCGGGGCCAGGACAGGCACCGCGAAGACCACGCGCTCCCCGGCGGCCGCGCGGACCCGTAAACCGGCCGCGCGCACGCCCGCGAAGCGATCTCCGGCCAAGCGGCCACCGGTGGGCCCGTCGGCGGGCAAGCGGGCGGGCAAGGTGCTGGCGGGTGGATGGGGCTTGCTGGCCAAGGGCGCCGGATCGATCGTGCGCACGCTCGGCCGGACCAAGGAACTCGATCCCGCGCACCGACGCGACGGCGTCGGCTTCGCCCTCATCGCACTCGGTGTCGTGCTCGGTGCGGCCG
>JALZNB010000328.1 GCA_030857905.1 Actinomycetota bacterium | reverse complement strand
TGTTACGGCGGTCATAGCGGTAGGGAAACGCCCGGTCCCATCCCGAACCCGGAAGCTAAGCCTGCCAGCGCCGATGGTACTGCACTCGTGAGGGTGTGGGAGAGTAGGACGCCGCCGGACAAACATTCCCCAAAAGGGGCTTGTGGAGGGGCCACGATTTCGTGTGCACTCTCTACAAGCCCCTTTTGGTGTCATGGCATCATTATCATGCGGGAATGACCTGCATCCAGGAGGACTAGGTGTCGGAGTTCGGGCGACGAGACGGATCAGGCGACGCGGACCGTCGCGACCGCCGATCGGGAACGGACCGCTCGACCAGCGGTGACCGAGGCAATCCCCGTCGAGACCAAGGCAACCGCGACTCGAAGCCCCGCCGCGACGACAGTCCCCGTGGTTCAGGTTCGACGGGCCGCCCCAGTGGCGATCGCCCGACCGGCTCCGCCGCACGTCGTGACGACCGGGGTTCCGATTCTCGTCGAAGCGACGGCGACCGCTCGGGCCGTGGTGGCTACAGCGGTTCGCGGCGCGGCGATTCCGGCAAGGCCCCGTGGCGTCCCGCCGATTCCGGTGGCCGTTCCTCGGCGCCACGCGGAAAAGACCGCGGCTCATCCACGCGTGACGACTCCCGTGGTGACCGCCCAGGTTATTCGAGTTCGCGCGGTGGCGATGCCCCACGTAGCGGCGGTAGCCGATTCGGCAGCTCCGCGGGCAGCGATCGTTTCGGTGGTTCCTCATCCCGTGGCACGAGTAGTGGCGCCCGCGACCAGGACCGGACCGGTTCGCGTGGTGGTTCCACCTCCAGTGGCCGTTTCGGTGCCAGTTCCCGCGACGACACTCGCTCTGGTGGCTCCAGTCGCTATGGCGGTTCCAGTGGTGGCTCCAGTTCCGGCGGTAGCCGGTTCGGTGGTTCCCGCAGCGATTCCGGCAGCCGTTTCGGCGGTTCGAACTCCGGTGGTAGCAGCGGTAGCCGGTTCGGCGGTTCAAGTTCGAGCGGCGACCGCACCGGCGGTTCGCGTCCAGGTTCCAGCTACGGCGGCTCCCGCGATTCGGGTTCGCGCGGCGGTTCGGGTTCGGGCGGCGGTGACCGCTATTCCGGTTCTCGTGACTCTGGCTCGCGCGGTGGATCCAGCTCCGGCGACCGCTATAGCGGGTCGCGCGATTCGACTTCCCGCAGCGGTGGGGATCGCTACAGCGGTTCCCGTGACTCCGGTTCGCGCGGTGGATCCAGTTCGAGCGGTGGCGACCGTTTCGGCAGTTCTCGTGACTCCGGTTCTCGTGGCGGGTTCAGCGGTTCCCGTGATTCGGCTCCCCGTAGTGGCTCCGGTGGCAGTGGCAAGTTCGGCGGCTCCCGGGATACTCGCGGTGGTGCCGGTGACCGGTATGGCTCGCGTGACTCCTCTTCGCGTGGTGGTGCCAGTGGGGACCGCTTCAGTGGATCCGGTGACTCCGGCAAGTCCGGTTACCAGGGTGACCGTTCCGGTGGTTCCCGAGACAGCGACCGCTCTACTGGTTTCCGGGGTGGACGCTTCGGCAACTCGGCCTCTCGCGAGGGTGGCCGTTCGGACTCCACGCGTGATGACCGATCCTCCCGTGATGACAGGTCCGGGTCCCAGAGTTCCGGGTATCGCGGCGGTGACTCCGCTTCGCGTGGAGCGGACCGTCCGAGTTACCGCGGCGGTGACTCCGGCTCCCGTGGCAGTGATCGTCCGAGTTACCGCGACTCCGACTCGCGTGGCGGCGATTCCAGCTCTCGCGGCAGTGATCGCCCGAGTTACCGCGACCGCGATGCCGGTTCGGCGACCCGCGGCGGCGATCGGCCCGCAGGCTCGTCGTGGCGGGACAAGGACCGTTCGGGACCGCCGCGTGGTGGCGACCGGACGGGCGGCTCGACCTTCGGCAAGGACCGAGGCGCCAAGCCGAACCGGGACGACCGCCCCCGTGGCACGTCCTCGCACGACGACGACCGCGAGTACCGCAACGGCCAGAGCAGCCGCCCGCAGCGCAAGTCGCTCACCTGGCCGGAGCGCCAGGCGCTGGCGAAGCAGCGCTCCGAGGAATCCGGCGGCCGGACCGAGGACGCGGCACGACCGAACACTCGTGACCGGGACACCGGGGGCGGCGACTTCGCCGAACCGGACAAGCGTGACGACGCCGCACAGGTTGACGTTCGGCGGTCCCACAGCGGCGATGAAGACAACGCATCACAGACGAGCGCCGCGCCTACGTCGTCTTCGGCGGACACGGCCGAGCGTGCGGGCAGTGACGTCGATGAGCGGCCCGCCGCGGATATCCGTGACGGTGGCAGCGATGCCCCGGTAGAGCCCGTCGATCAGGACAAGGCCGGGTCGGACGCCGACGCCGCGCCTGCCCAGGTCCGCGAGCGGCCCGATCGTCCGTCTCGTGGTGACGACGGTGGATACCGGCGGGACAGTGGCACGCGCGGCGGCGACGACCGGCGTCCGAGCCGCGACGACAGTCGTGGGCCTCGGCGTGACGACGCTCGCAGGCCGGTGCGCGCCGATCGTGGCAGCGATCGCCCGAGTTACCGCGACCGCGATGCTGGTTCGGCCACCCGCGGCGGCGATCGCCCTGATCGTGGTGACCGCTCCGATCGCGGCCCTCGAAGTGACCGTCCCGATCGCGGTGGCGACGAGTCCCGCGGTCCCGGTGGGCCGGAAGCGCCGGAGGGAGCGGACTACACAGCTCTCGACGTCGATGTCCGGGCCGGACTGCGCAGTCTGCCCAAGAGCCTGGCCGAGATGGTCGGCAAGCACCTGGCCGCGGCCGGGATGCTGATCGACGAAGACCCGGAGCAGGCGTTGGCGCACGCTCGGTATGCCCGCGCCCATGCCGCCCGGGTGGCCGTGGTGCGTGAAGCGGCCGGACTGACCGCGTATCACGCGGGTGAGTGGGCCGAGGCGTTGTCCGAACTGCGTGCTGTGCGCCGGATGAGCGGCGGCAACGTGCACGTCGCCATCATGGCCGACTGTGAGCGGGCCCTCGGCAGGCCGGAGCGGGCTCTCGAACTCGCCCGTGACGCGGGTCGCGACCTGCAACCGGACGTGGCCGTGGAGCTGCGCATCGTCAGCGCCGGTGCCCGTCGCGACATGGGACAGGTGGAAGCCGCGGTCGTCGGCCTGCAGGGCCCCGACCTCGACCCGAAGCGCCGTGACCCGTGGAGCGCGCGCCTGTTCTACGCCTACGCCGACAACCTGGCGGCCGCGGGCCGCGAGGACGAGGCGATCCAGTGGTTCCTCAACGCCGCCCAAGCCGACGACGACGAGGAAACCGACGCCGCCGAGCGCGCCTTCGCACTGGGCGCGGATGACGCCGAGGTCGCCGCGATCACCCCGGGTGTCCCCATCGAGATCGAGGACGCCGCAGCCGAGGACCTGGATGCCGAGGCCGTGGTTTCGGACCAGGCCGACGCCGTGGACGAGTCCGAAGAGGACAATGGGAAGTCGGTGTCGGACGCCGGGGACGAATCGGCTGACACCGCCGCGTCCACACAGGATTCGAGCGCCGTGCCTGAGCGGGACGAGACCGAGCCGGTCGATCGGAAGGACACGACCGCGCGCGATGAGTGACCGGCTCCTGGACGTGTATGACGCCCTGCTCCTGGATCTCGACGGCACCGTGTATCGGGGCAGCCACGCCATTCCAGGAGCGGGCGCGGTCGTCGAGGCTGCCAGGCGGAGTGATGTCGCGGTCCGGTTCGTCACGAACAACGCTTCACGATCTCCGCGCGAGGTCGCCCGGCACCTGACCGACCTCGGTATCGCCGCCGACGCGAGTGAGGTCAACACGAGCGCGCAGGCCGGCGCCGCGGTTCTCGCTGGTCGTCTCCACCCCGGCGACGAGGTTCTCGTCGTCGGGACCGACGCGCTCGCCGATGAGGTCACCGCTGTCGGGCTCAAGCCCGTTCGAGCGGCGACCAGTGCCACGAAGGCCGTCGTCCAGGG
>JALZNB010000427.1 GCA_030857905.1 Actinomycetota bacterium | reverse complement strand
CCGAGGTGACCTCCGCGTTGAGCGCGTCCGACGCGGAGGTCCTCGCTTGTTCGTCGGCGGGTGGCGGCCTGCGGTTGGCCGTGATCGGCCAGGAACGACTTGTCAGCGCCGAGGCCGGCCACCGTGTCGCGCTCTCGGCCGGGGCGAAGGTCGTGCACGTGAGCAGCGGTGAGCTGGACGGCTCAGGCTTGCGCGCGCTCCGCGCCGAACGCCCGGATGTGTTGTTGCTGGTCGGTGGCACGGACGGTGGGGACCAACGGGTTCTGCTGCACAACGCGCGCAGGCTGGCGGCGAACCGGATCGCGGTGCCGATCGTGCTGGCGGGCAACATCGAGGCCCAGGCCGAGGCGCTGGCGGCGCTTTCGGGTCGCACTGTCGTGCCCACCGCGAACGTCTTGCCGGATGTGGGTGAGCTGGCGCCCGGCCCGGCGCGCGTCGCCATTCGCTCGGTGTTCCTGCGGCACGTGATCGGCGGCAAGGGCCTCTCGCGCGGTCCGCGCTTTCGCGACCTGGTCCGCACGGTCACCCCGGACGCCGTCCTCGCCGGAGTAGCGCGCCTGGCCGCGGTGGTCGCCCGTCGAGAAGATCAACCGGGCGCTGTCCTGGTGGTCGACGTCGGTGGAGCGACGACCGACGTGTACTCGGCTGTGTCCACAGTGGACGACATGGGATCGCGAACGGTCGCGTTGCCCGCCGATCGACGCACGGTCGAAGGCGACATCGGGATGCGCTGGTCGGCTCCGGGCGTGGTCGCCGAGGCGGTGGCCGAGCGATTGATCACCACGGTCGAGGCGGAGATCCTCGCGGTGGCGGCACAGCGTCGGGTCGACAACGTGGATTTCATCCCGTCCACCCCAGAAGAATCCACTGTGGACATCCGGTTGGCCGCACTCGCCGCCATCCTGGCACTGCGCCGCCACCTGCGATTGGTGGACGGCCAACTCGGCCCGCGCGGCGCGGGTCTGCTCGTCCTCTCCGGTGGCGTCTTCCGCCACGCCACCGAGGACGGTTTGGCCACCGTCCGGGAAACCCTTGGTGCGGACCCGATTCTCCGGCCGATCCTGCGCACCGCTCACGTCACGGTCGACCGCGACTACGTCCTGGCGCCTGCGGGTCTGCTCGGGGAAACGGGCAACCCCGAGGCCGCGGACCGTCTCTTGGAAACCTGTTTGGTTACCGAGTTGAGCACCGAGAACGCCTGATCCGCGAGCGCGGTTCCACCCGGTCCACGTTCCAATACGGGGCCGGCCGCTTGGTCCCTAGCGCGGTCCCGCCCGTCCCACGTTCCAGTGGGCGGGCAGACCGCCGGTGGACATGTTGGGGTCGAGTCCGGCCGCCATCGCCACCGCGCGGTCCCACTCCGGGTCGGCCATGTAGTCCCCGTGCCCCAACACTCCCGCCGCCCATCGTCGTCCCGGCAGCGGCCCGTGCATCGGGTCGGGCAGCCAGTGATCCCCGCCCAGCACCAACGCGCCGTGCGGGCTGGGTGTCGCGGCGGGGAGTGGTCCCACGGTTCCGTCGGGCCGGAATCCGTTCCCCAGCAGCTTTCCGTTGAACACTTGTCGATCCCAGGTCGTCACCGCGCCGCCGAGTGGGTCGCTTCCTCGGCACAGTGATCGCCACCGAGTTCCGAGCGATCCGGCCAATCGCGCCAGCGACCCCGGCGGCACCACGCCTGGAAACGCTCGTGCGTAAGCCCATTGGAGTTGCGAGCCGACGGTCAGCAACCCGATCCGGTGGCGTTCCGGCTCGTTCAGTGAATCCAGCAATCGCCCCATGGTGACCGCGACCAGCAGGCTTCCCTGGCTGTGCCCGGTGAGCACCACCCGCGTGCCCGGTTCGCGCAGGTGCTCCACCGTGCGGGCGGCGAGTTCCGGGGCGACCTTCAGCGCGTAGCACGGCGGCACGGTCGGATGGGCCTCGCGCGGCCAGAAGCACGCCAGGTCGGCCACGATCCCCAGACGTTTGCCCGCTTCCCGCTCCTGCGCGGCGGTGTAGACCGCGCGCAGCAACGCGGCGGCCAGCAGGCCGAGTGCGACGATGCCCAACGCGGAGAGGGGCGCGGCCCACGATGGCGACTCCTGCCCGATCACCCGCATGGTCACCGACACGCCTGTGCCGATCGCGAGGAATCCCGCCGCGGCCAACAGGATGCGGTGCAGGTTGCGTCGCTGCCAGCCCGCGAGTCGCCACGCGCGCAGGGCCGTGTCCCCGTCTTTGGCGTGCCCGGCGTGCAGTACGCCGACTTCGTCGTAGCCCGCGTTGCGTGTCAGCACGATGGCCGCGACCGCCAGGGTGGGGATCGTGACCGCGGCCCCGATCACCGCGCCCGCGCCCCACAGCAGGGTCACCTGCTCGTAGCCCTGGGGCAGTCTCATCCCGTCGTAGCCGATGAGTTTGCGCACGGTGATCGCGATCCCGGCACCGAAGCCGCCGCCGAGCAACGCGGCGATCGCCAGGACCGGCGCCGACATCCATCCGCCTGCCCATGGCCGCAGTTCGCGCGGCAGCCCCGACCATGTCGGCCGCGCCAGCAGCGCGGCGGGCACGAGCAGCACGCCCAACAACACCACCACGGCGATCAACGCCGCCGCGATGGCCTCGACTGTCGGTCCAGTCCCGCTCAACTCCGACGGCAACCGGTCGATCACCAGACCCGAGCCGACAACAAGAGCGGTCGCCACCACCAACAGCACCGCGCGCGGCACCTGGCCGAGTGTGATCCGCAGCCAGCGGCCCGCGCGCTCCGGGTTGGCACCTCTCGGATCGTCGAGGAACACCACCCCGAGCAGGGCCATCGCGAGCACGCTCAATGAGATGACCCACAGCACCCGCGCCGAAGGCTCGGACGGCGCGTCGAACGGTCCGCCCAGCGGCAGCAGTGACACCGTGGACAACGCTGTGACCAGGTGCAACGTGCGCAGCGCCGGGGTGTCCGGGTCGGCGGTGAGGTTGCGGCCCGGCAGCTCGACCTTGAGGTTCGGTGGCGCCGGAGGCGGATTGGGTGACGAGGGCGTCTCCCACGCCACCGACGACACGCGGTACAGCACGAAGGTCGCCAGCAGCACCGGCAGCAGCCCGACCGCCTGCCGGAACGGGTACGCCGTCCGCAGCCAGTCCGGCACGGCGCTCAGGCACGCCGTCCCCGGTGCCAGGCACTGCGCGGCGATCAAGTCGAGGCTCACCACGCCCGCCTGGGACACCAGCAACGCGGTCAGCAGCACGGCGGCCAGCCGCAGCAGCGAGCGGTTGATCACGCCGAGCAGCCGGGCGGGCCGGTGGCCGCTGGGGATCGGCGGCAGCATCCAGTGCGCCACGTTGGCCAGCGAGAACGGGAACAGCAGCGCCCACGTGGCCTTGACCCACCCGCCGGAGGTCATGCCACCCCAGACGTAGCCCTCCACGACGCGCGGCACCGAACGGCCCTCCGCCTGCAACACCGGTCCGGGCGCGGGCCGCAAGAGGCGGTCCGCGGGCCGCACGATGCGTCCGATACCGTCTCCCGCGACGTCGACTGCGGCGACGGCGGACACCAGCGATTCTGGACTCGTTCCCATGATCCCGTGTACGCGCAGTTCGACGACGCGGGCTTCCGAGCCGGTCAGCAGCACATTCCCCCCAGTCCGACATCGGCGGTCGCCACTACTGATACGCGAGCGCGTTACTCATTTCGCCGCATCGACTTCTTCCTTCGCAACGGTAGTGTGCGGCAGGAACCTGAGTCTGGAGGAATTAATCGATGACCGCAGAAGACACGCGGACCACGACCGGAGCGAGCTACGCGCAAACTCGCAACGGGATCGATTTCGCCGTGGCCGACCTGACCCTCGCCGAGTTCGGGCGCAAGGAGATTCGGCTCGCCGAACATGAGATGCCAGGTCTGATGGCGTTGCGCCGTGAGTACTCGGAGGTGTACCCCCTCAAGGGCGCACGAGTCTCCGGGTCACTACACATGACCGTCCAGACCGCGGTCCTGATCGAGACGCTGGTATCCCTCGGTGCCGAGGTCCGCTGGTGCTCGTGCAACATTTTCTCCACCCAGGACCACGCCGCGGCGGCGACGGTCATCGGCCCGCACGGGACCGAGGAGGAGCCCAAGGGTGTTCCGGTGTTCGCCTGGAAGGGCGAGACGCTGCCGGAGTACTGGTGGGCGACCGAGCAGATGATGACCTGGCCGGACGGTCAGGGTCCGAACATGATCCTGGACGACGGTGGCGACGCCACCATGCTCGTGCACAAGGGCACGGAGTTCGAGAAGGCGGGCGTCGTGCCCGCGACCGACGACGACAACCCCGAGGAATGGAACATCTTCCTCGACCTGTTGCGCGCCTCGGTCGCCGCGGACAACGGCAAGTGGTCCAAGATCGGTGAGGGCATCAAGGGCGTCACCGAGGAGACCACGACCGGTGTGCTGCGGCTCTACCAGCTCGCCGCCGCGGGCAACCTGCTCTTCCCGGCGATCAACGTCAACGACGCGGTCACCAAGTCGAAGTTCGACAACCGCTACGGCATCCGGCACTCGCTGATCGACGGCATCAACCGGGGCACCGACGTGCTCATCGGCGGCAAGGTCGCGGTCGTCTGCGGCTACGGCGATGTCGGCAAGGGCTCCGCGGAGTCGCTGCGCGGCCAGGGCGCCAGGGTCGTCGTCACCGAGATCGACCCGATCTGCGCGTTGCAGGCCGCGATGGACGGCTACGAGGTCCGCACGCTGGAAGAGATCATCGGCCGCGCCGACATCGTGATCACCACGACCGGCAACAAGGATGTCGTCACCGTCGAGCACATGGCCCAGATGAAGCACCAGGCGATCCTGGGCAACGTCGGCCACTTCGACAACGAGTTGGACATGGCGGGCCTGGCCCGCTACCCCAACATCCACCGGATCAACATCAAGCCGCAGGTCGACGAGTGGGTGTTCCCCGACGGGCACTCGATCATCGTGCTGTCCGAGGGCCGACTGATGAACCTGGGCAACGCCACCGGCCACCCCAGCTTCGTGATGTCGAACAGCTTCTCCAACCAGGTGATCGCGCAGATCGAACTCTTCACCAAGCGTGAGGAGTACGACAACGAGGTCTACCGGTTGCCGAAGAAGCTCGACGAGAAGGTGGCCCGCATCCACCTCACGGCACTGGGCGGTTCGCTGACCACGCTCTCCAAGGAACAGGCCGAGTACATCGACGTCGACGTCGAGGGCCCGTTCAAGTCGGATCACTACCGGTACTGATCTCCGCTGGATGAATTCGCCTGTCCTGGTACGCGATCCGCGGGCCAGGGCAGGCGTTTTCGCGCTGTGCGGCCTCAGCCGTCGTCGCGAGCCGCTTTCAGGCCCTTGACCCAGATGTCCAGATCGGCCCGGGCGAAGCGGATCGCTCCCGCCGCGGGACACTTGCTGTCGCGTACCGCGATCGAGCCGTCCGCCAGGGAAGCGACTTCGACACAGTCGGCACCGTAGTCGCCGCCACCGCCCGAGAAGCTGCTCTTTCGCCACTCAACGCGGGCAAGCACGTAGTTCTCTGTCATGTCGTGCCCTCCTTCGGGTCACTCGTAGCTGTTAGCGGCATCGGTGATCAGTTTCATTGAATCGGCTTGGGACAGCGATTGCTCGGTGAGAACACCGAAACGCAGCGTGAACTCACGGACCCTGTCGCGATCTTCGACGTACACCGCGCGACCTGAGCCTTCCGCGTAGCCGACGTCAGGCATGGGCTCAGGTAGCGACAAGATCGAGAACGGTCCTTCGAGAGCTGGTCCGGCTCCCACAGATTTCGGCAGGACCTGAATCATGATGTTGGGCGTCTCCGCCGACTCGGTCAACCTACGAAGCTGGTTGCGCATCACACGAGGTTCCCCGATCGGCCGTTCGAGCACACCCGCGTCCAGAATCACGTGGAAGCGTGGGGGAGCTGTACGGGTGAGGATCTGCTGTCGTGTGATGCGTGCGGACACTCGTCGCTCGACTTCGTCCTCGGCGAGATCGGGGTGGATGCCAGTCACCAGCGCCCGGGCGTACTCGGAGGTTTGGAGCAACCCAGGTACCAGCAGCGTCTCGAACTGGCGTCGCTCGACCAGAGCGACCTCCCAGTTGAGGAACGTGTGAAAGTGCTGAGGGAGATTCTTGCGAACGTCGACTACCCAGCCGCGCTCATGGGCGGTACTCGCGAGTTGGATCAACCAGTCGCGCAGCGCTTGGTCTTTCACGCCGTAGACATCGAGTAGCTGCTCCACCTCGCGCGGCTTGACGCCCTGCTCGCGGTTCTCGATGCGGGACAGCTTCGGCCGGGACCACTTGCCTTGTCCCTTGCGCAATTCGGCGATGACCTGATCGTGGGTGAGCTGGGCTTGTTCGCGAAGTTTGCAGAGCCCGTCGGTGAGCTGCCACCGTCGGACAGTCGCGCTGACAAGGCTGTTGTTCTGAGTCACGGACGACCTCCGCAGTGACGAGTAGTGGCCCATACGGGTACGCCGTTTGGGGGAATATATGGACGTCCACTTTCCAAGACGGACGCTCTGGTCCATTGTAAATCCTACAGACAGTATCAGCGCGAGCACGGTACGTAGGAGGCAAGGATGACAGTCCGGGCAGATCAAGCGCTCTCGCTGGAGGCCGACAACGGTCGGCACGACGGCGATCCGGGGGAGAATGCCAACTCCCCCGCACTGGTCTCGTTGTGCGACGAGGCCGACTTCGCCGAGGCGGTCGAGGGTGTGGTCGCCGACGAGGCGCCCCGCCTGTTCGCCATCGTGCAGGTGTACGGCGCGCGGCTCGACGGCCGGATCGCGGCCTGGGGGATGGCGTTCGATGATCATGCCGAGGTCATCGGCGTCGAAGGGCGCACGCACATGAGCCTGCGCTCACCGGCACTGGCCGTGCGCGGGTTCGGGCAACTCCCGGACGTCACCGCGCGCCTGGTGTGGGTCAACCCCGACGCGGCCGGGGCGCCGGATGAGCTTCACGCCCTGGGATTGTGCTGATGCGGTCGGACCGTCGTCGGTCCTGATCATTCGCCTGCCCTGGTAGGCAACCAGCGGGCCATGGCAGGCGTCTTCTTTGTCAGTGCGGATGTAACGCGATCAAGTTCGGCAGCGACCTGGAAAGTTCTGGCACGCGCAGGGGGCGGGCCAGGCCGCGGAACCACCCCGGGGGGTGGATGGTCGCCGTGGACGACGAGGTTCTCCGGATGGGGTAGGGAGAATCGTCGTCCACGGCAGGCCGCGCTGGTCCGGTGGTGCCAGGGATACGCTTGCTCCATGGGGCGACTGGTCGTGATCGAGGGCTTGGACGGCGCGGGTAAGCGCACGTTGGCCGAGAAGCTGTCCGCCGCGCTCGCCGAACGTGGCGCGAGTGTCGGGACGCGGGCGTTCCCGCGCTACGGGGAGTCGACGCACGCTGATCTGGTGCACGACGGCCTGCACGGCAGGCTCGGTGGTCTCGGCGAGTCCGCGTACGGCATGGCCGTGCTCTACGCGCTCGACCGTCAGGGCGCCCTGGCTGATCTCCAGTCTGACCTGCGCACCCACCACGTGCTGCTGCTCGACCGCTACGTCGCATCCAACGCCGCGTACGGCGCGGCCCGCCTGCACGAGGACGCGCGCGGTGAGTTCGTGCGCTGGGTTCGGGAGATCGAGATCGATCGGTTCGGGCTCCCGCTGCCGCACGCCCAGTTGCTCCTCCGGGTCCCGGCGCGGGTCGCGGCCGAGCGGTCCGCGCATCGTGAGCGCACCGAAACCGCCCGCGAGCGCGACAAGTGGGAATCCGACGGCGACCTTCAGTCCCGCTGTGGCGCTGTTTACGATGGGCTAGCAGCCGATGCCTGGCTGTCACCGTGGCACGTCCTCGACGGCACGTCGACCGCCGACTTCGCCGCGCTCGGCGACACGCTGCTCGGCTGATCGACCCGTGATCAGCGGGTGGTCCACCACACATGTACTCGGCAGTGCGACGATGTAGTGCATGAAGGCACGTGTGCTGGTAGTGGACGACGACCCGGCTCTGGCCGAGATGCTCACCATCGTGTTGCGCGGCGAGGGATTCGACACCGCCGTGGTAGCCGATGGTTCCCGAGCGCTGCCCGCGCTGCGCGAGCTCAAACCCGACCTTGTGCTGCTCGACCTCATGCTGCCCGGGATGAACGGCATCGACGTCTGCAAGGCGATCCGGGCCGAGTCCGGGGTCCCGATCGTCATGCTCACCGCGAAGAGCGACACCGTCGACATCGTCCTCGGGCTCGAATCGGGCGCCGACGACTACGTGGTCAAGCCGTTCAAACCGAAGGAACTGGTCGCCAGGGTCCGGGCCCGGCTGCGCCGCACCGAGTCCGAGCCCGCCGAGACGCTGTCCATCGGGGACCTCACCATCGACGTGCCCGGCCACGAGGTCCTGCGCGAGGACAAGGCCATCCAGCTCACCCCACTGGAGTTCGACCTGCTTGTGGCGCTGGCCCGCAAACCGCGCCAGGTGTTCACCCGCGAAGTGCTGCTTGAGCAGGTCTGGGGCTACCGGCACGCGGCGGACACCCGCCTGGTGAACGTGCACGTGCAGCGGCTGCGCTCGAAGGTGGAGCGCGACCCGGAGCACCCCGAGGTCGTGTTGACGGTGCGCGGGGTCGGGTACAAGGCGGGCCCTCCGTGAGGATGACCGCCAGGTGAGCGTGCTTCGCACCCGGCTCTCCCGGCGTCTCACCACCGCCATCGGCAGGCTTGTCCTCACGGGCAGACGACGGTCGGCGGCTTTCAGCGAGCTGTGGCGGCGGTCGTTGCAGCTACGGGTGGTGGTGAGCACGCTCGCCCTCGGCTCGGCGGTGATCTTCGTGCTCGGCATGGTGCTGCAGAACCAGATCACCGAGCGGCTGGTCGGCACGAAAGAAGCCGCGGCCATCGTGCAGTCGCGCAACGCCGCCGAGATCGCCGAACGCGAACTCGGCGGCCTGGTCACGTTGAACACCGACAGCCAGACCATCGGCATCCGGCTGGAGAGCGCGCTCAACCAGCTCACCAGCGCGGCGCCGGACGCGGAGGGCGCGGGGTCGGCGGGCGCTTTCGAACCGGTGCTGACCAGCGACACGGCGAACCCGGCGCCCAGTTTCAAGCCTTCGGTGGCGGGCCCGTACGACCTGGTGCCGCGCTCGTTGCGCGATTTCGTCCTCACCAAGCCGAACGACACGGTCTCGCAAATCCAGACGGCCACGTGGAACGGTACGACGACAACGTTCCTCATGGTCGGCACGCACGTGTCCACCACCGTGCCCCCGGTACAGATCTACATGCTCTATCCGCTGACCTCCGAGCAGAGCACGATCAGCGTCGTGCAGAGCACGCTCCTGGTAGGCGGTCTCGTGTTGCTGTTGCTCCTGGCGGGCATCACCAACCTCGTCACCCGCCAGGTCGTGATGCCGGTTCGGCGCGCGGCCCGTGCCGCCGAGCGGTTCGCCGACGGGGATCTGGACGAGCGGATGGTGGTCGTCGGCGAAGACGATGTCGCCAGGCTGGCGCACTCCTACAACGAGATGGCCGCCAGCATCCAGCGTCAGATCCGCCAGCTTGAGGATTTCGGCCAGCTCCAGCGCCGCTTCACCTCCGATGTCTCCCACGAGTTGCGCACGCCACTGACGACCGTTCGGATGGCCGCCGACGTGCTGCACGCATCCCGCAAGCAGTTCCCGGCCGGGTTGGCGAGGTCCACCGAACTGCTGGTCGACGAACTCGACCGTTTCGAGTCGCTGCTCGGCGAGCTGCTGGAGATCTCCCGGCTCGACGCGGGCGTCGAGGAACTCGTCGCCGACTGGACCGACATGCGGGCCCTCGCCCGCCGGGCGGTCGAATCGGTCCGGGTCATCGCGCGGACCGCGGGCTCGCGCATCGTGTTGCTGCTCCCCGAGGACGAGGTGCTCGCCGAGGTCGAGTCCCGCCGGGTCGAACGCATCCTGCGCAACCTGCTGGCCAACGCCATCGACCACGGCGACGCCAAACCGGTCGAGCTGACCATCGCCGCCGACGACGACACCGTCGCGGTGACGGTCCGCGACTTCGGCGTCGGCCTGCGCCCCGGCGAGGCCGACCTGGTGTTCAACCGATTCTGGCGGGCCGACCCGTCGCGCAACAGGCACACCGGCGGCACCGGCCTCGGCCTCGCGATCAGCCTGGAGGACGCCCGTCTGCACGGCGGCGGCCTCGACGCCTGGGGCGAACCCGGCATGGGTGCCTGCTTCCGCCTCACGCTGCCGAGACGCGAGGGCGTCGAGTATCACGGCAGTCCACTCCCGTTGCCGCCCGCGGACGTGGTGTCCGTGCAGACCCAACTCGCCGTGCCGCCGCTGGTGGTCCCGGAGGAGGTGTCGCCATGAGAAAGGCCCTGACCGCGGCCTTGTGCGCGGTGCTCCTCGCGGGCTGCGCGAACATCCCCGATCGGACCCCGCCCAAGATCGTGCAGCAGCCGTCGACGCCGACCATCGCGGACGCCGCGCATGAACCGACACCTGGCCTCGACGCCTACGAGGTGGTCAGGGACTTCCTCGACCAGTCCGGCAACAAGGGCGCCGCGAACACCTACCTCACCGACGAGGCCAGGGCGAGCTGGCCGCGTCAGCCCGTGCAGCCGCTCATCTCCCTGGACAGGTTCCGCCAGCAGCCCAAACCGGCGGCCGTGCCCGAGACCGAGAGCAAGACCAAGGTCATCGTCGAGGTCACCGCCCGCCAGTTCGGCTACCTCAAGAGCGACGGCTCGTTCTTCCCCCAGGAATCCGACATCGTCCGCACTATCGTCGTGCAGCTCCAGCCCAGCGGGCAGTGGCGGATCTCCGCGCCGCCGCCGGAGCTGTTGATGACCAAAGAGGTCTTCAACGCCGCCTACCGCCAGGTGCAGCTCCAGTTCTTCGACCCGGAACAGCGGGTGCTCGTGCCCGACACCAGGTATCTGCCGCCGAGCGAGGGCATCGAGGCCGACGTGATGGAAATGCTGCGCGACGGCCCGTCCGAGGTGCTCAGCGCGTCGGTCCGGTCACCGATGGCGGGCATCGAGGAATTCGGCAACACCAGAAAACTGCCCGACGGCACGATCGTGGTCAACCTCAAGAAGGTCGACTCGCCCCCGGACGAGCGCCGCAGACTCGCCGCGCAGATCGTGACGAGCCTGCGGCAGGTCAGCACCGGGCAGGTGCGACTACTGGTGGAGAACCGGTCGCTGTTGCCGGAGAAGGAGAACTGGCGGGCCTCGGACTTCGACTCCTACCTGCGGCTCGCACTGCCCACATCGGACTTGTTCGGTCTGGTCGCGGTCGGCGGCAAGATCCGCTCGATGCGCGACGGCGAACCCATCAAGGGCCCGGCGGGCCTCGGCGGCTACACCATTCGCAGCGCGGCACAGTCGCTCGACGGCAGCGAACTGGCGGTCGTCGACGAAGGCCCCACCGGCCCGCGACTGCGCATCGGCCGCACCGAGGGCGAACTGCACGAGGTCAGCCTGTCCACAGTGCCATCGGCCCTGACCCGGCCGACCTGGTTGCTCGGCGACGAGAGCGATCGACCGGGAAGTGAAGTGTGGACGGTGGTGAACTCGACCTCCGTGGTTCGAGTGGTGCGGAACCCGGACGGCCGGTGGCAGGAATCAGCCGTCGACGCCATGGACCTGACCCGCGGCGGCGGAACCATCTCCCAATTGCGGCTGTCCCGAGACGGTGTGCGGGTGGCCGCTGTGGTGAACGGGCAGGTCAAGGTCGCTTCCGTGCTGCGCGGCAACGGGACGGTCGCGATTCGGTCGCCCCGGACCCTCCAGGAGAAGACGCTGAAGGACGTGGTCGGCGTGGACTGGGCCGACCCGGTGACGTTGATCGTCGTGTGTCGCCAGAACTCGATACCGGTCGCGACCGTGAGCATCGACGGGCAGAATTTGCAACACTGGGTGGATAGTCCGCTGACGTTGCCGGTGCAGTGGGTGACGGCCTCGCCCAATCGGCAGCCCATCGTCACGGATGGGTCGGGAATGTGGCAGAGCAAGGGGCCTACCAGCACTTGGCAGCGGCATCCGTTCACCGAAGGGGCGGCCTCCATGCCGTTCTATCCTGGGTGAACGTCGTGTCTTGCCCCGCCTGTGGATAACTGATCCGGAGTGTGGGCGCCATCGTGGAT
>JALZNB010000317.1 GCA_030857905.1 Actinomycetota bacterium | reverse complement strand
GCGTCCCAGCGCGCGCCGGTGACCTCCGCGCCGAAGTGGGTGAAGCGGCGCAGGTCCCACTTCGCCGCGACGCCGCGCAGGTACTCCAAGATCTCCGCCTGCGGGGCGTAGGAGCGCGACCAGTCCGGTTTCTGCTCGAAGGAGAACGAGTACATGTGCGACTGGATGTCGCACGCGCAGCCCGGATAGGTGTTGTCCCGCCACGTGCCGCCGAAGTCGTCGGCCTTCTCCAGGATGACGAAGTCCTCCCGGCCGTCCTTGCGGAGCTGGATGGCCATTCCCATGCCGGAGAAGCCGGTGCCGACGATGACCACACCGGTGTGGATGAGCTTGCCCATCTGCCCGTTCCTCCTGCTCGTGTGTGTTACTCCGAGTTCACCTTACTCCGAGTAGATTACCTGCGGTAGAGTCAATCACGTGACCACCATCGACGGCGGGGTCGAACGCAAGCGACGAATGCCTCGGGCGCAACGGGAACGGCAGATGATGGCCGTCGCCGAGGAGATCTTCGCCGAGCGCGGCTACCTCGCCGCGTCGATGGACGACATCGCCGAACAGTGCGGCGTGTCGAAACCGATGCTGTACGAGTACTTCGGCTCCAAAGAAGGCCTGCTCGTCGCCTGCATCCGCGCCGCGCGCGCCGATCTCGCCAAGACCACGACCGAGGCCGTGATCGGCGCGACCACCGCAGAGGAAGCCCTGCGTCGAGGCCTGGTCGCCTTCTTCGAGTTCACCGACTCCCGCCGCCGCTCCTGGGCGGTCATGCTGCGCAACGAGGCCGCGGTCGCGGGCCGAGCCGCCGTCGAGGAGATCGAAGCGGGCAGACAGGAGCAGGTCGAGATCGACATCGCCCTGTTCTCCGCCTTCCGACCGGAGGCCCCCCGCCGCGACCTCGAAGCCGCCGCCCAGATCATCGTCGGCGCCTGCGAACGCCTCTCGCTCTGGTACGTCAACCAGACCGGCGACAACCCGGCGACCGCACAAGACGCCGCCGACTACCTGATGAACGCCCTCTGGACCGGCCTGGGCGGCCTCGTCGACGGCCGATAATCGCCCGCACGGGGGTCGCGAACCGAAATATGCGCCACACTCGGTCCAATCGGCGGACGCGAAGGCGTCCAATTGGGTTAAGTGTCGTCATAGCGCGACCACAAGCCGGTCGCACTGGCGGCAGCATCGGACAACCAAGGGGCCAGCACCATGTTCGAACCCATGTACGCGAACTACACCCGCGACGGCGACGACTGGACCATCGAGGTCGCGGGCAAGGGCAAGACACTCACCGACACCGCGCCCGGCCTCATCGCCGCACGCGACCGAGCCGACCAGCTCGCCGAGAAGATCGCGCCGAACGAAGACGCCCGCACCGTCGTCCACACCCTCGACGGCGACGCGCTCGACTTCACCGCCGCCTACCTCGCCGCTCGCCTCGGCAAGCCGGAGGAGACACCGACGAAGCAGGCCGCGGACGAGGTCTCCCCACCCGCGGCCACGGCCTGACTCAGCGGAACAACTTGCGCACCACAAGCAGACCGACGAGCACGCCGACACCGATCAAGGCGTACCGCACCACGGGCTCGTCCAACTTCGAACGAGCACTCGACTTCGCGTTGTCCACCAGCCGCTTAGGACTGGCCTTCGTACCCAACTGGTCCAACGTGGACGCCAACGCCGCACGCGCCTGCTCGATCTCACGCTGAATAGTGTCCGGATCCCGAGCCACACCAACCTCCAACCACACCAGACGGCCACCCCCACGGTAGTTGACCGCCCACCCCGCCCGCCGGGCGGCCACCACCGATACGCTGACCCCACGGGGCCGTAGCCCAATTGGCAGAGGCACACGGTTTAGGTCCGTGCCAGTGAGAGTTCGAGTCTCTCCGGCCCCACCAAGGTACGCGGTGCGTGAACTCTGTCCGTACTGGTCGGAGCGCACTCGCCGACATCGACCTGTTCGCACAATCTCGCAGACAGCGCGGCCCCTGGTCAGTACGATTCGCGACGCACTCACCGTGTTCGCCATTGTCACATGGTGGCGGGAGCCGTCACGTTGGGCGTCGTAGTCGATCGCGCGGCGTTCTGGCCGAGTAATACATCAGCCGCGGCTACAGACGAGCAGGTCCAGGGAAGCGGAGCGGCAGGCAACAGCAGTGTTGTGCCGTCGACGTACGCGACCTATGGACTCGTCCTCTCGTCACGATCCCCAGAAAAAGGAACACAACCTCGATCGCGACTATAAATTCTTCCAGGCCGAAACGGGTCTGGCGGATACGTCACCCACGGAATCAAAAGCCGAGTTCACGGTCAAAGCGGATGGCGTGATCAAGCAAGTCATGGTCGTTTCTTTTGGAGAAAAGAAGCCGATTCGAGCAGATATCTCCTACGCACTTCGGATTACGCTCCCTACGAACGCCGCCACAAGGGCAGTCCTTCGACGCGCACCGAAGAGTGCGGATCGTGCGTCGTCAGGCTCATGGCCTTAGGCCGACCTTGCTCGGCGACTTCCGTCCGAGTCGGTCGTTCCACTCTCGGACCCGAGCCGCTTCCACTATGCGCCGAGGGACGAATGGGCGCGGCGAGCTTTTTCGACAAGCGCTTCAGCCGCTCGGCCAGCCCGCTTGAACTCTTCCACCGTCGGTGATGTGTGACTGTAACTCGACTTCGTTTTCAGTTTGAGCAGTGTGTTCAGGTGCTTGGCGGCCTCTTTGTCCACCCTCATCAACAAGCCGATCGCGTCGTTGTGGTTCTCTCCCTGTGCGTGTTCGCCCAGATCGCTACAGCAGATGACATCCGAGGCCGCGATGCCCGCGTGTACACACAAGGTCACATAAGCGTCGACAACATCTTCATTCTCGTCGGCGAGGTCACGAATCAGGTTCGCCGCTTCAAGAAATTGGCCTGCCTTGCGCAGTCGCCCTCGCCGAATTCCCACGTCGCATGGCTGCGTTCGCACGTCAATCCTTCCGCATACGCAACTGCTCGGCCAACCAGGCGCGGGTCCCGGCCACAGTCAATCCTTCATTCAGCACATCACGCAGGACAGGCTCGTCGCGGCCGCGATGGGCGACTTCGGCTTGGGTGAACTCCAGGGTCCTGGTGTCATTGCCGATCCACCGAGTCACATCGGCTGTCAGGTTATTGACCTGCGTTTCCCACAGGCCGTCGCCAACACTGTCTGGTCGTATCAACAATAGATCCAGGTCGCTCTCCGCCGTCATTTCGCCGCGCGCTGCCGAGCCGAATACGGCGGCGTATATTGGTGAGGCCTCCCAGCATTGCAGGCGATCCTCCAGGTGCTTGAGAAAAGTTTCCCGAAGCCGGGCGAGCCCGATGATGTGCTCTGCGGCGAGATGGTCGCGGTTGAGCTCGTAGGTGAAGGCGTTGCCGACCCTGTCGGATCGCACGCTGCCCTCTTTCGTCAGGCGTCGCAGTACTCGGCGTATGCCCTCTTCCGAGTACCGCGTCAGAATGCGGTGTAGCTGCCCTGTCGTGAATCTGGTCTCGTGCCTGGCCAACAGGGCGAGGACATCGCCGTCGAGGGTGGGTGTCACCGTCGACAACGGTCGACTCAGTTCCATCGCGCGCCTCCCGGAAGCCTACCTGGAACCAACTATAGTACGTGTACCCGGACAATAGTTGGAACTAGGTCCGCGGGCACATCAGCGCCTCGACGTAGGCTCTGCGCATGGCGCGGGAAAAAGGGGCCAAGGCGATCGCCACGAATCGGCGGGCGCGACACCACTACGCGGTGCTCGACACAGTCGAGGCGGGGGTCGTCCTGGTGGGCACCGAGGTCAAGAGTCTTCGCCTCGGCCGTGCGTCTCTCGTCGACGCGTTCGCCACCGTCGATGACGGCGAGGTGTGGCTGCGGGGGCTGCACATCGGCGAGTACGTCATGGGCACCTGGACCAACCACGCCCCGCTTCGGGTGCGCAAACTGCTCCTGCATCGCCGCGAGATCGACAAACTCGGCCAGCGGGTGCACGAGGGCGGTTTGTCCCTGGTCCCGCTGTCGATGTACTTCACCGACGGCCGGGTCAAGGTCGAACTTGGACTCGTGCGCGGCAAGAAGACCTGGGACAAGCGCAATGACCTGGCCACCAGGGACGCGAACCGGGAGATCGAGCGGGCTTTCTCCCGGCACGTGAAGGGGCGGACCCGTCAACGCGGCCGTTAGTGCGGTGGGGTGGCGCGGCCCGGGGTCGTGACGTGACACGATCGACACATGCGCGCGCCTCGACCCTTCCGTGCGCTCCTCCGACTGGTCGACTGGTTCGAGGAGCGGGGGGTCTACGTGCCGGGTGAGGACAACCACGCCATCTCGCCGTGGCGCGATTTCGGCTGGCTGATCACGGCTTGGCTGATCACTGTCGGGGTGTTCATCCTGTTGTTCGCCCTCGCCGCCTGAGTCACGCGGAGTGGCCCCGATCACCGCGAGTGCTCTACTGGTCACGGCTCGGCCACAGGTGGACACCAGCTCCGACTCGACGGCCGTTCCACTGCGGCGCACTCGGCCATGGGCGGCCATGGTGGACGGGTACCCACCCCGTCGCGTCCCCAGGCAAGGAAGTGCCACCGACAGTGAAGACCGTCGCCATGACGGCCGCAGCCTGCGCGCTGCTGGCCGCGCTCACCGGCTGCGGAAGCCCCGCCGCCTCGGAGCCCGTGAGCGCGTCCGCGAGCGGTCTCTCCGACACCAGGCGCTCCGGTGGTCTCGCCACGCGTGGTGACGACCGCATCGCCCTCGCCGACGGCCTGTTCCTCACGATCTCCGCGCCCAAGACGTTCGTGCCCAGCGATTCGGCCGAACCGCGGGCGCGGCGGGCTGTCGGGTTCGAGATGACCCTCGACAACGACAGCGCCACGAACTACCAACCGACGTTGCTGTCGCTGACCGTGGTGGCCGACGGCGTCGAGGCCCAGCGGGTCGTCGACTCCACTCAGGGCTACACCGGTGTCGTCGGTGCCGCGGAACTGGCTCCCGGCGATGGCGTGCGATTCTCGGTGGCGTTCGGCGTGCCCCAGGAGACCTCGATTCGACTCACCGCGCAGCCTTACCGCAAGACCACGCCCGCGGTGACGGTCTACGAAGGTGTCATCTAGCGGGGCGCTAGCGTCATCCGTATGACTGAGCAGAAGCGACTTTCCGAGGGCGACGAGGCCCCCGAGTTCACCTTGCTTGACAGCGAGGGCAACCCGGTCTCGCTGTCGGATTTCCGCGGCAAGTCCGTCGTCGTCTACTTCTACCCCGCCGCCGCGACCCCCGGTTGCACCAAGCAGGCCTGCGACTTCCGTGACAACCTCGCCGAACTCAACGATGCCGGGTTCGCCGTCCTTGGCATCTCCCCGGACAAGCCCGCCAAGCTGGCGAAGTTCGTCGCGGACGAGGGCCTGACCTTCCCGCTGCTCTCCGATGTGGAGCGCGCGGTGCTCACCGAGTGGGGCGCCTACGGTGAGAAGCAGTTGTACGGCAAGACGGTGACCGGCGTGATCCGCTCCACGTTCATCGTCGGCCCGGACGGCACGATCGCGCACGCCTTCTACAACGTGCGCGCCACCGGGCATGTCGCCAAGCTGCGCAAGGACCTCAAGCTCTGACTGTGTTTCGCCGGTTGGAGTCGCCGATCGCGGGTGACGGGTCGCGCGGCACCGGCGCGGTGTAACACGGCAGGTGCGCGAGCGAACTGTTGATCAAAGGTGATCAACAGGGAGCGAGACACCGATGCCGGAAGACACCCTGAGCGATCTGGCGACCGGGCTGGGTGGGCACGGCACCGCGGTCGTGGCGTCCGGGCGTGGCGGCGATGACGCGGTCGTGGCGGTGTGGCACGTCAATCTGCGGGGTGTCGCGACCGGCGCCTGGGTGGTTTCCGCCGAGGACGCGTTCACCTCGCGGACCGCGGCGCGCAAGCTTCTCGTCCTGATCGAGCGGCGGGCGATCACCGCGCTGGACGTGGATGACGCGAACGCCGTGCCCGCCCGGCTGAGCGCGGTCGCCGGGCTCGGCGCCGAGCCGTGGTGGGAACACCAGGTGTTCGCACCGAACGTGGTGCTCGGCGAGATCAGCGCCCGCCGAGCGCTGTACGAGGCGACCGTGACCGCCACCAAGCACGGCGGCAAAGCTGTCGCCCCGCTGGAGTGGGCACAGGACCTGCCGACGTCGGCGCCCGACGATGTCGCGGGACTGCGCGGGCTGGCGGGACTCGGCGTGGCGTTGGGCACGCCCGTCATCTCCGAGGTGCTCACGGTCGCGCGGGTCCTGCGCTGGTTGGTCCAGATGTGGGCCGAGACCGAACAGGTGAAGGGCAGGCGGCGCTACGTCCGGGACGCGCACGGCGATCTGGAGGTACTTCCGCCGTCCTGGTTGGCCGCGATCCAGGTCGCCGGTTCGCATCGGCTCCCGCTGTGAGCGCGGGGTACGCGGTCATCGACACCGAGACGACCGGCATCCAACCCGGCCGCCACCACCGGGTCGCCGAGATCGCGGTCATCCACCTGACCCCGGCGGGTGTGGTGACCGACGAGTGGTCGACCCTGCTCAACCCGGACCGCGACCTGGGGCCGCAGGCCATTCACGGCATCCGCGCCGCGCAGGTGTGGCACGCCCCGCGGTTCGACCAGATGGCGGGTGATCTGGTCGACCGGCTCAGTGGCCGGATCGTGGTGGCGCACAACTGGCCCTTCGACGCGATGCACCTGCGCGCGGAGTTCGAGCGGATCGGTGTCGAGACGCCGTTCGAGGCCGAGGCCGGGCTGTGCACGATGCGGGCAGCCAGTGTCGCGATGCCGGGCTCCCGCCGGTCCTTGATCGACTGCTGTGCGACCGCTGGGCTCCCGGAGATGCGGTGGCACACCGCGCGCGACGACGCGATGGCCGCCGCCGCGTTGCTCGGCTTCCTGCTGAAGCACCACCCGTCGGCGGTCCGGCACGACGAGGCACACGTGACGGCGGCCGGGTGGACGTGGCCCGATCTGGCCCGCGGCATCGCGGCCCCGGTCAACCGGACGCCGATCGGTCACGTCGAACCGCACTTCCTGGCCCGACTGGTCGATCGCATGCCCCGCGACGAGGAACCCGCTGTCGACGCGTACTTCGCGATGCTGGACGACGCCCTGCTGGATCGGCAGATCTCCGCCTCCGAGGGAGACGCGTTGATCAAGATCGCCTACGAACTCGGCATGCACAAGAGCACAGCGCTCGCCGTACACCACACCTATCTGCGCGAACTCGCCCGCGCGAGTTGGGCCGACGGGGTGCTCACCGATCACGAGCGCCGGGACGTGGAAACTGTCGCGATACTGCTCGGCCTCAACCAGGACACCGTCGAACGCGTCCTGTCCGAGGAGGAATCCGCCGCGAGAACGTCCTCGACGGTCAGCTTGGGCGGGCTCGCGCTACGGCCCGGCGACAAAGTCGTGCTGACCGGGGCGATGCGGCGCGACCGGGGCGAGATCCGGGAACTGGCCATCGCCGCCGGACTTCGGGTGATGACGGCGGTGAGCAAGAAGACCAGGGTCGTGGCCGCGGCGGACCCGGACTCGTTGTCCGGCAAGGCAAAGGCCGCGCGGGCACTCGGCGTGCCCGTGGTGAACGAGACCGCGTTCTTACGGGTGTTGGACGCGATGCCGGTCGAGCGCTAGTCCCGTTCTCCGCACATGAGGTGGGGTGGTCTACCTACCGGTCGCGTTCGTCACGTGCGCGGCCGGTACCACCGGCCCAGACGGGTTGACCGCCAGTGGATACCCGTACAACAGCCGCACCAGATCCCGGCCCGCCACCTCCCGCCACCCCGGCCAACTCGCCGGGACATGGGAGGCCGAGGTGATCGAATAGTGCCCACGTCACGATCACCACGTGTTGCCCGACACCCATCCGGCTAGTGGTCGGCCAGTGAGCGCAGGTGCGGCACGAGCAGGCGCAGCGCCTGGCCCCGATGGGATATGGCGTCCTTGGCCTCGGGAGCCAGTTCCGCCGACGTCCTCGATTCGCCGTCCGGCACGAAGATCGGGTCGTAGCCGAAGCCGTTGGTGCCGCGACGGGCGCGCAGCAGCGTGCCACGCCATTCGCCGCGCAGCGTGGTATCCGGGGCGTCCTGGGTGACCAAGGCAATGGCACACACGAAGGCGGCGCCTCGGCGATCGTCGGGGACGTCCGTGAGTTGGGCGAGCACCAGGTCGAGGTTGGCCTCGTCGTCGCCGTGCTTGCCGGACCACCGGGCCGAGAGGACGCCGGGCATACCGTTGAGGGCGTCCACCGCGAGACCGGAATCGTCGGCTATGGCGGGCAGTCCCGTGGCCCTGGCCGCGTCCTGCGCCTTGGCCAGGGCGTTCTCCTCGAAGGTGGCGCCGGTCTCCGGGGCGTCCGGGAACGGCGCGAGGTCGTCGAGGCCGACGATCTCGATGCCGTCGACGTTCTCCGTGACGAGGATTCGCCGCAGTTCGGCCAGCTTCTTCGCGTTGCGGGAGGCGAGCAGGACGCGGGTCACTTGCCCGCCTTCGGCTCGGGCAGGGTGCCCGGGTACGGCAGGGCGAGCGCCTCGGACTGGATGCGGTTGAGTTCCGCGCAGCCTTCGAGGGCGATGTCCAGCATCCGGTCGAGGGTCTTGCGGGCGAAGGTGGCGCCCTCCCCGGTGCCCTGGACCTCGATGAGGGTGCCCGCGTCGGTGGCGACGACGTTCATGTCGACCTCGGCGCGCACGTCCTCCTCGTAGGGCAGGTCCAGGCGGACCCGGCCGCCGACGACTCCGACGCTGATCGCCGACACCGCGCAGGACAACGGCTGTGGGTCGGCGAGTTTGCCCGCCGCCGCGAGCCAGGTGATCGCGTCGTGCAGGGCGACGTAGGCGCCGGTGATGGCCGCGGTGCGGGTGCCGCCGTCGGCCTGGATGACGTCGCAGTCGAGGTGGATGGTGTTCTCGCCGAGCGCGGCGAGGTCGATGCACGCGCGCAGCGACCGGCCGATGAGCCTGCTGATCTCGTGCGTGCGGCCACCGACGCGGCCCTTCACCGACTCGCGGTCGCTGCGGGTGTTGGTGGCCGACGGGAGCATCGCGTACTCGGCGGTGACCCAGCCGAGACCGGAGCCCTTGCGCCACCTCGGCACGCCCTCGCCGATGCTCGCCGCGCACAGCACCCTGGTTCGCCCGAACTCGACCAACACCGACCCGGCGGGCCAGTCCTGGTAGCCCCGGGTGATCTTGATATCCCTGAGCTGGTCATCGTTTCTGCCATCGCTGCGCGCCACGACGGCAACTTTAGATGTCGTAGGTCGCGCCCTGTTCGACACGTACCACTTCACCCGCGTAGGCGGCGCGAACCTCGGCGAGTATGGCGTCGGCGTCGGCCCACGGCGGGAGGTGGGTGACCAGCACTCTATCGACGCCACCGGCGGAGGCGACCTCACCCGCGTCGCGGCCGGACATGTGCAGGTCCACCGGCCGGTCGGCCGCGTGCGTCCACGACGCCTCGGTGAGCAGGACGTCAACGCCGTCGACCAGTTCGGTGAGGCCCGCGCAGACACCGGTGTCGCCGGTGAAGACCAGGCTGCGGCCACCGTGGGTGAACCGGAAACTGAACGCCTCGCACGGATGCGCGGCGCGGGAGGCGACCACCTCGAACGGGCCGATGTCGAACGTGCCCGAGGTGACCGTGCGGAAGTCGAACACGTCGGTCAGGTCGGTCACGGCCGCGTCAGCCGCGTCCGTCGCGTAGGCGGCGACGAACCGGGCGGGCGACGAACTCGGCGCGTACACGGGCAGCCGGTGCTGACGCGGGTCTCGACTCGGCTTCGGGTGGTAGCGGCGATAGACCGTCAGCGACGAGAAGTCCGAACAGTGGTCGGCGTGCAAGTGAGAGAACAGCAGCGCGTCCAACTCGAACGGGTCCCGAATCGCCTGTAGCGCGGCGACCGTGCCGCTGCCGAGTTCGATGGCCAGCACGAACCCGTCCGCTTCGAGAAGATATCCGGACGCGGGGGCGGCGGGGCCGGGCACGCTCCCAGAGCAGCCCAAGACGGTCAGCAGCACGAGGGACAGCCTGACACAACGCACCGCCGCGATCGAGCGACGTCGACCCAACGGAGCAAAGCCGGGGAGGACCCTTACCGGACGGGTCCGAGTTCGGGTCCGAGGAAGCGGCGGGCCAGCCGGTGGAACGGTTCGGCGGGGCCGGTGGCCACGAACTCGTGCACGGGATCGCCCGCGTCCTCGGCGAGCAGGTCGTTCTCCACCAGCACGCGGAAGACGTCCTTGGCGCATTCCTCCGCGCTGGAGACGAGGGTGACCTCCTGCCCCATGACGATCTGCAGGACCCCGGTGAGCAGCGGATAGTGCGTGCAGCCCAGGACAACGGTGTCGACCCTGGCCTCTTGCAGCGGTTCGAGGTAGGTCTGCGCGAGCCCGAGGATCTGACGCCCCGAGGTGATGCCGCGCTCGACGAAGTCGACGAACCGGGGGCAGGCACTGCTGCTCACCGTGACGTTCGGCGCGGCGGCGAAGGCGTCTTCGTAGGCGCGGGAACGCACGGTGCCCTCGGTGCCGATCACGCCGATCCGACCGCTCCGCGTCGCCGCGACCGCCCGACGGACAGCCGGGACGACCACGTCGACCACCGGAATGTCATACCGCTCCCGTGCGTCCCGCAAGCACGCGGCCGACGCGGTGTTGCAGGCCACCACCAGCATCTTGACACCACCGGCGACCAGGTCGTCGGCGATGGCGAGAGCGTGCCTGCGCACCTCGGCGATCGGGAGCGGCCCGTACGGCCCGTTGGCCGTGTCGCCGACGTAGCGCAACCGCTCGTGCGGAAGCTGGTCGAGAATCGACCTGGCGACCGCCAGACCACCGACTCCCGAGTCGAAGATCCCGATGGGCGCGGCAGGTCCGTGACTCACGTCGCGAGGTTACTGCGCGTGGCCGTCGCCCTCGCGACCAACCACGCGGCGAGCACTCCGCCGACAGCCCCGAAAAGATGCCCCTGCCAGGAGATACGCGGATCACCGGGCAGCACGCCGAACAGCATGGAGCCCCAGTAGAGCAGCAGAAGCGCGGCCACCACGAGCTGCGCCACACTGCGGTTGAAGACGCCGCGGACGAGCAGGAACGCCAACCAGCCGAAACACAACCCGGACGCCCCGATCGTCACCGAGTCGCTCTCCCCGACCAACCACACACCTACCCCGCTGACCACCCAGATCGTGCCGGTGACCACCGCCCACTGCGTGATGCCGTTGGCCATGGCGAGGAAAGCGAAAACCAGGAACGGGAGGGTGTTGCCCAGCAGGTGACTCCACTCCCCGTGCAGCAGCGGGGCCCAGATGATGCCGTCGAGACCGCTGACCGAACGCGGAATCACCCCGTTCTGTTCGAGGTTCGCGGGAATCAGCAGGTCGGCCACCTCGACCAGGTAGAGCAACACGCCGAACCCGGCGACCACGATCGCGGCCTGCGCGGGCTTGGGCGGAAGAATCCGACCGGTGGTGGGGCGGGGTACGGGTGGGGTGCTCACACTGTCGAGGTTACGGCTGTTGCGGGCTCCTTGGATCAGGATGAACCCCGAGCAGTCCCTACGGTCGACGGGTTCAGCGGAAGAGCGCTCGTACTGAAGGCCGCGCCCCAAGCCGACCGAACGCCGCGCACTAGTTGATCGCGCGGGCCAGACGAATGAGGGACTCTTCCATCCGGCGGGCGATGTCGCGGGCGCCGAGGACGCGGATCACCACGGCGCCGACCAGTCCGGCGGGTCGTTGCCGCGAGGTCAGCGTCACGATCGTGCCGTCGTCGAATGGGGACAGTTCGATTCGGAACACCGTCGAGGTCGAGTATCGCGGCGCGGGTTTTCCGTCGCGGCGTTCCCCGGTTTCCTTCCACGCCACGACCTTGCGCGGGGTGAATTCGACGACCTCCTGGTCGACCTCGGATCGCTGCATCCCGTATCGGCCGTGTTGGCGGCGCTTCTCCCCCACGCCGTCGCCGGAGAGCACGTCGACGCGGTCGCCGAAGCTGTACCAGTCCGGGGCGCGGGCGGGGTCGGCGACGACATCCCAGACCTCGTCCACCGGGGCGGCGATGGTCGCCGTGCGTTCGACCTCGATCACACGGACAACCTACGCCCAGAGGTGGCCGTCGAGTCGTTCGGATGCCTCGTCGAGCGAGCCGCTGTAGGCGCCGGTCGAGAGGTACTTCCAACCGCCGTCGCAAACGACGAAGGCCACGTCGGCGCTGGCGCCCGTGCCTGCCACCTTCTCCGCGACGGCGAGCGCCGCGTGCAGGATGGCGCCGCTGGAGATGCCGGCGAAGATGCCTTCGACCTCCAGCAGTTGCCTGGTGCGGCGCAGCGCGTCGTACGAGCCGACCGAGTAGCGGCCGGTCAGCACGGACGCGTCGTACAGCTCCGGCACGAATCCCTCGTCCAGGTTGCGCAGGCCGTAGACCAGCTCGCCGTAGCGTGGCTCGGCGGCGATGATCTGCACGTCCGGCTTCATTTCGCGCAGGTACCGACCGACACCTACCAGGGTGCCGGTCGTGCCCAGTCCGGCGACGAAGTGCGTCAACTCGGGCAGGTCGCGCAGCAACTCGGGGCCGGTGCCCTCGTAGTGGGCGCGGGCGTTGTCCGGGTTGCCGTACTGGTAGAGCATCACCCAGTCGGGGTTCTGCGCGGCGAGTTCCTTCGCCCGCCGCACGGCCTCGTTGGAGCCGCCCGCAGCCGGAGAGAAGACGACGCGAGCGCCGTAGGCCTGCAACAGTTGCTTGCGTTCCTCGGAGGTGTTCTCCGGCATCACGCAGACCAACCCGTAGCCCTTGAGCTTGGCGGCCATGGCCAGCGCGATGCCTGTGTTGCCAGATGTGGGCTCCAGGATGGTACTGCCGGGCACCAGGCGCCCGGCACGCTCGGCCGACTCGATCATCGCCAGCGCCGGACGGTCCTTGATGGAACCGGTCGGGTTGTGGTCCTCAAGTTTGGCCCACAATCGGACATCCGCCGACGGGGACAGATTCGGCAACCCGACCAGCGGGGTGTTGCCGAGCGAGTCGATGAGCGAGTCGTACCGAGCCATCGGCGTCAGCCGCCCGCGACGGCGGGCAGGATGGTGACGTTGTCGCCGTCGGCGACCTTCGCGTCGAGGCCGCCGGAGAACCGTACGTCCTCGTCGTTGACGTAGATGTTGACGAAGCGGTGCAGCGTGCCGTCCTTGACCAGGCGTGCCTTGAGGCCGCCGTGGTTGGCATCGAGGTCATCGATGACCGCGGAGAGGGTGTCGCCCGCCGCGGGCACGGACTTCTCCCCGCCGGTGTGCGTGCGCAGGATGGTCGGGATCGAGACGGTGACGGCCATGGTGGTGGAACCTCCGGTTGTACCTGTCCAGCAACAGTGAAGACGCGCGCGGTGGGCGCGGATATTCCGCTCGGTCAGCGCGCGCTCGGCTCGGGAACGTCGTCCGGGCCCGTGTGGGCGAAGCGGTAGGACTCCACGACCTCGACCGGTTCCTCGGTGATCTCGCCGTCGACGATGCGGTAGGACCGCAATTCGTGGCTTTCCGGGTCCCTGGTCGAGACCAGCACGTAGTGCGCCTGCGGCTCACCGGCGAGGTCGACGTCGGTGCGCGACGGGTATGCCTCGGTCGCGGTGTGCGAGTGGTAGATGACGACGTAGTCCTCGTCGTTGGCCTTCAGCTCTTTGTCGAGACGCAACTGGTCCATCGAGTCGAACTGGTAGAACGTCGGCGAGCGGGCCGCGTTCACCATGGGGATGAACCGTTCCGCGCGGTCGCTGCCCTCCGGCCCGGCGATCACGCCGCAGGCCTCGTCCGGGTGATCCCGGCGGGCATGGGCCACCATGGCGTCGACGAGGTCTTGACGGATGCGCAGCACGTCTTCATCTTACTGGGTGGTTGGCCCGCTCCCAGCTAGTGAGAGGGCCGGCCGGGGGGCCACACGTCCCGGTAAGACCGCAGGTCTCCCACAGTCGTCGCGGTCAGTACGCCGTGCACCACGGCCCTGGCGAACACGTCGGCGACCGCCGAGTACAGGTCGTTGAGTTCCCGCGTGCTCGCCACCGGTCGCACGCCGGTCGCCACCCCGAAAATCGTGTCGCCGTCGAACATCGAATGCGCGGGGCGGACCGCACGCGCCAGCCCGTCCTGGGCCGCCATCGCCAGCCTGCGGCACTGCGCCTTGTCGAGGGCCGCGTCAACGGCGATGACTCCGATGGTGGTGTTCAGTTCGGTCTTGGCGTAGGTGATCTCGCCCGGGTAGCCCGGCGTGGGCGGGAAGTCGCCCAGGTCGGCGGCCCACAAGCGCCCGGTCGCGAGGTCGACCGCCTCCCCGTAGGCATTCACCGCGGCCACCGCGCCAACGGTGTGCTGACCGACCTTGGCCGACGCGGTGCCGATCCCACCTTTGAGCGACCCGACCGCTGCCCCAGCCCCGGCACCGATCGTGCCCTGCTCGACGACAGTGCCCGCCGCTTCACACGCGGCGTACCCGAAAGAGGCGTCCGGCCGGTTTCCCCAGGTGCTTCGCGGCAGGTCGAACAGCACGGCGGCGGGCACGATCGGCACCACCTCGTGCGGCTCGACGCCGGTTCGGAACCCACGAGCGCGTTCGCCCAACCACCGCATCACCCCGTCGGCGGCGGCCAGGCCGTAGGCGCTGCCGCCGGACAGGCAAATCGCGTCGACGTGCTGCACCAGGTTCTCCGGGGCCAGCAGATCGGTCTCACGGGTGCCAGGTGCGCCGCCCCGGGAGTCGACCCCACCGACCGTGCCACGGGGGAACAACACGACTGTCGTGCCGGTCGCCCAACCGTCACCGACGCGATGGTGGTGCCCGACCTGGACACCGTCGACGTCGGTGATCGAGTTCATGACGACAGGGCTTGCACCAGGGATTCCTGCACCCAGGTCAACCAGTGGTAGACGGCGAGGTGCGGACTGCGCGGATCGTCTTCCGGCAGTTCCTCAGGCATGTCGTCGGTGACGTCGATCGCCGTGCCCAGCGCGATCCGCACGTCGTTGAGCGCTGACAACCACGCGTCGGCCTGCTCCAGCGACAGTCGAACCGCGCCCCCGTACATCGGGCACGTGTCCATCACGACTGCGGCGACGCCGGTCTTGGTCTCCAGCAGCGTCGGCTCGTGCAGCGAACGCAACACAGCGGCCGAATCGATGTCGGCCTTGCTGGGGTTGTCGTCGTCGAGGCGGTGGAAGTCCGGCAGCAGGCGCGACAGGATCGGGTCGTCCGGCGAGGTCGACGGGCCGGTCTTGATGCCGGTCAGCTCGGCCAGTTCATCCTGCGGAGTTTCCTCCATGCGCGCTTTGAGCATGTCGTCGATCTGCGACACCAGGCCACGCAGGACAGCGGCCTCCTGCTTGTCGATGTCCGCGTAGACCTTGTCGCCCTTGCGCTTCCACGGCTTCACGACGTCTGTTCCATCGTCGCCCAAAGCCCCGCGGCATGCAGACGGGCCACGTCGCTCTCCATCTTTTCCTTCGCGCCGGACGACACGATCGCCTTGCCCTCGTGGTGGACGTCGAGCATCAGCTTGGTCGCCTGGTCCCTGCTGTAGCCGAAAAGCTTCTGGAAGACGTAGGTAACGTACGACATCAAGTTGACTGGATCGTTCCAGACCACCGTCTGCCACGGTCTGTCCTCGGACACGACCTCCGCACCGACCGGGGTGGCCTGCGTCTGCTCCATGTCGATGGCTGCGGTCATGTGTCAATGGTGACATGACAAGTTTCGACGGGTGCGGCGGATCTTCATTCGAACGGAGTACGAGATCACAGTTGGTATGCCTCAACCAGGCCGCACTGGGCCAATAGGCTCACCAACCATGGCTGGGACCTTGTCGAGTACCGCGCTGCTGACCGACCACTACGAGCTGACGATGCTCGCCGCCGCGTTGGCGAACGGCACCGGCGGTCGACGGTGCGTGTTCGAGACCTTCGCCCGCAGGCTGCCCAACGGGCGCCGCTACGGCTTCGTCGGCGGTACCCAACGGGTGATCGATGCCATCGGCGCGTTCCGATTCGGCGACGACGAGCTTCGCCACCTGCGCGAGACCGACGTCGTGGACGAGAACACGCTGACCTGGCTCGCCGACTATCGCTTCGGCGGCGACGTCGACGGCTACCCCGAAGGCGAGCTGTATTTCCCCGGCTCTCCCCTACTGACCGTGCACAGCACGTTCGCCGACGCCGTTGTGCTGGAAACGCTGATCCTGTCGATCCTCAACCACGACAGCGCCATCGTCTCGGCGGCGGCGCGCATGGTCGGGGCGGCCAACGGCAGGCCGATCATCGAGATGGGCTCACGCCGCACCCACGAGCAGGCCGCGGTGTCCTCCGCGCGCGCCGCCTACCTCGCGGGCTTCACCACGTCGTCGAACCTGGAGTCGGGCCGCACCTTCGCCATCCCGACCGCGGGCACCTGCGCACACGCCTTCACCCTGCTCCACGACGACGAGCGCGCCGCCTTCCAAGCGCAGGTCGACGCGCTAGGCGTCAGCACGACGCTGCTGGTCGACACCTACGACATCAGCCAAGGCATCGAGACGGCGGTCGCGGTGGCGGGTCCCGAACTCGGCGCCATCCGCATCGACTCCGGCGACGTCGGCGTGCTCGCCCGGCAGGCCAGGGAGCAGCTCGACCGGCTCGGCGCCAAGCAGACCCGGATCGTGGTCTCCGGTGACCTCGACGAGTACGCCATCGCCGCCCTGCGCGCCGAACCCGTGGACGCCTACGGCGTGGGCACCTCGCTGGTCACCGGCTCTGGCGCACCGACAGCGGGCATGGTCTACAAGCTGGTGGAGGTCGACGGCAGGCCGGTGGCCAAGCGCAGCTCGCACAAGGAGTCCAAGGGCGGCCGCAAGCTCGCCCTGCGCAGGCACAAGCCGACCGGAACCGCGCTCGAAGAGGTCGTCTACCTCGCGGACGGGCCGACGCCCGCCGAGGACGAGCACGATCGGACGCTCCAGATTCCCCTGATGCGCGGTGGACAACCCGTGCCGGGACTGCCCACCCTTGAGGAGAGCAGGAACCGGGTCCGGCAGGGCATGGTGAGCCTGCCGTGGGAAGGTCTCAAGCTCTCCGCGGGCGAACCCGCGATCCCCACCGTGTAGCCGAACCTGGAGCAGGCATGACCGAGCGGACCGCGTTGATCGTCGTCGACGTGCAGAACGACTTCTGTGAGGGCGGCTCCCTCGCCGTCACCGGTGGCGCCGATGTGGCCGCCGCCATCAGCGCCCACATCGCCGCGGGCTCCTACGACCACGTCGTCGCCACCCGCGACTACCACATCGACCCGGGCGACCACTTCAGCGAGACGCCCGACTTCGTCGACAGCTGGCCCGTGCACTGCGTGGCGGGCACGCCGGGGGCGTCGTTCCACCCCGAGTTGGACGTGACCGGGATCGAGGCGGTGTTCTCCAAGGGCGCCTACGCCGCCGCGTACTCCGGCTTCGAGGGATCGGCGACGGGCGGGGTCACCCTCACCGACTGGCTCCGCGAACGCGGCGTGGCGAACGTCGACGTGGTCGGCATCGCGACCGACCACTGCGTCCGGGCGACGGCGATCGACGCCAAGGCCGCGGGCCTCGCCACCACCGTGCTGCTCGACCTCACCGCGGGCGTGGCCGCGGCGACGACCGAGGCGGCGTTGGCGAAGCTCACGGACGCGGGCATCACGCTGGTCGGCACGCCCAAGGTGGGCTGAGGTCGAACCTTGGTGGTCACCGCGCTAGGTGTACTGACCTGAGAGGTGAGGAACGCGGCCGGCGGGTGGTTGGCCGGCGAGTGCGGTGGTGATTGTGGGTGTGCGGCCATCGCGGTAGCGCCTCACGGCATTCGGTCTCGGAGCCAGATTGATTGGCCGGGGTCGTGTGGATGCCGGATCGGACAGCATCGCCGGTCGGCGACGAGGTGGATCTTGGTGTTCCGGCCGCCCCGGGACTTGGCCAGGGTGTCGCGGCCGTCCGGGTCCTCCCCTGTTCAGCTGCTCCTTTGCGATGGTCTCGCGCGGAGACGCTTCCGGCGTGCTGGTGGGAGCACGCTGGTGGAGTCCCCTCCAACGGTCCGGTCCTTGGCCTCGCCGATGTCGGCGTCGACACGCAGCTCATCGGCGATCCGCGCCCAGGTTCCATGCGGTGATCAGCCCGCCGATGCCTCTGCCGGGGACGGCTAGTGGCTTGGGGCGATCACCCCTGACGACCTGGGGGTGACCATCCCCGGCACAGTCAACGGCACCATCGCGAACCTCGACTCGGCGCGAACCAGTTCGTCGACGGCGGTACACACCCGGGCGGCGGCCCGCCCGTCGCCGAAGGGGTTGCGCTCGGCCGGGACCCGCACGTTCTCCCCGAGGATGCGGTCGGCGGCGGCGACCACCAGGTCGTGATCGGTTCCCACCAGCCACGCGCACCCGGCGAGCACCGCTTCCATCCGTTCGGTCACGTCGCGGGCCACCAGCACGGGCACCCCGAAACTCGGCGCCTCCTCCTGGATACCCCCCGAGTCGGTCACCACGAGCGCCGAGCGCCGCAACGCGCGCACGAGGTCGGGATAGTCGAGTGGTTCGGTGATCGCGACCCGGTCCACGCCGCCCAGCGCGGCGCACACCTGTGCGCGGACGTCGGGATTCGGATGCGCGGGCAGCAGCACCCGCACGTCGCGGTGGCGGGCGGCGATGTCGCGGACGGCTCGCAGCACCTCGTCGAGCGGTGCGCCCCACGACTCGCGTCGGTGCACGGTGACCAGCACGAGCCTGCCGTCGTGCGCGTCGAGATCACGTTCGACCTTGGCCAGCACGGGGTTCGTGGGCGGCAACCCGACGGCGGCGATGTGCTTGACCGCGTCGACGACCGTGTTGCCGGTGACGACGATCCGATTCGCGGGCACCGACTCGGCGAGCAGCGCCCGCGCGGCCTCCGCCGTCGGCGCGAGGTGCAGCGCGGCGATCCTCGTCACCATCTGCCGGTTGCCCTCCTCGGGGAACGGCGCGGTGAGATCACCGGTGCGCAACCCGGCTTCGAGGTGTACCACGGGGATGCCACGCCAGAACGCGGCCAACGCGCCCGCGAGTGTCGTCGTGGTGTCACCCTGCACCACCACCGCGGCGGGACGTCTTCGCTCAAGCAGTGTGTCGAGTTCCGGGAGCAGGCAGGCGACCAACTCGGCCTGGCCGCCGGTGGCCCGCCGAACCGGGACCACCTCGTCGGGTTCGAGGCCGAACGGGCGCAGCGCCTGCTCGACCATGCCCGGATGCTGTCCACTGTGGACGATCACGGGCCGGAGCCGGTGGTGCTCGGCCATCGCCATGGCGACCGGCGCGGCTTTGACCGCCTCCGGCCGGGTACCGATCAGGAACAAGATCTCGTCGCGCACGGACGACCTTTCCGATGGAGGTGTGCCCCCGGGACGGGGCGTGCCGCCCGGGGGCCACGGTGACTCTCTTCGATCACTGACTCGTCACGCCGACTGGTGTCCGGTGAACCGCCGTCTGCGCCTGCCCGCGCGCAGGAGGAGCACACCGGTGATCAGCAGGGCGATGCCCAGCGCGATCCACCAGCCGACATCGGCACCGGTCACCGCGAGGCCGCCCGCGCCGCCCGCGGCGCCGCCGGATGGAGTTCGGTACACGCGTCCTCCCGCCTCAGCCGGTCATCGGGTTCAGGCGCCTGCGGACGACGACGAAGCCGACCGCGATGGCCGCCAGGCCGACGACACCGAGTCCGAGCCACAGGCCCGCGCCGGAGGCCAACGGCACCGGAGGACAAGGAACGCCACACTGCGCCCGGCCGAGGATGACCTCGCCCTCGCCGAGCATGACGTTCGGCTTGATGTGCATGGCGTTGACGGTGAGGCTGCCGTCGTCGTTGCGGATCTGCTCGTTGAACACGACCGTCACCAACGGCGAGGGCACGGGGCCGGACGGGATTCTCATGGTGGTGTTCGGCGCGGGATTGGACGCCACCACGGCGTCCGCGAGCCTGACATCACCGAGGGTCGTCCAGCCGTTGTTGCCGTCCGTTGTGGACTCGCAGCCCGCCTCGATCCAGCCGATGTTTCCCATGTCCGCCATGGTCAACTCGACGTTGTCCAGGGTCGCCTTGGCCCGCACGATCCCGGTCGACTCGTCTCGGCCCACGGCACTGGTGACCACTCCGGCGCTGACGACCCCGGGAACCGCGAGGCTCGCCAACTCGGCCGACGTCCGTCCTTCGGTGCTGCTCGGCGCGAGTGGTCCCACCCGGATCGTGGGCGCCTTCGCGAGCGTGAGGTCGACGTCGGCCGCGTACGCGGAACCGTCGCCCGGCGCCGCGTGGGCGGGCATCGCGCCCACCAACAGCGCCACGGCGGCGACAACGCCGACGAAGCCACTTCGACGCACCAATCGCATGTGCATCCAATCCTCCGATTGACTTGGCCCCGCCCGCGTGGAGCGGAACGCCTTCGTCCATTTCGAACAGGACGAACCGAGCTTGCACCTTGGTATCGCCGAACCTCGGTGTGAAAACGACATATTCGGGCAATACCAACCTGATCGTGTGATTACCCGAACGGCCGCACCCCAACGGGGATGATCGATTACCGACCGTGCATGAACTGATCAAGAATCGTCACCCGATCAAGCGATGGTCGATCAGCCGCAGCCGTGCCGATGATGTGGTCGACTCCTCCTGTACCGACACGCCGACCGAAGGGAGCGCCGGTGGCGTTCGCGGGATCAGTACCGGTGACACGACCGAGAAGCGCCGTCGGCACGCGAATCCTGGTCGTCACGCTCGCCGCTCTCGCCCTCGCCCTCATATTCGGCAACCGGACCTATCGCACGGCGGAAATGGCGCTGGCAAGCGGAATTCTGCGATTGGTCACCTCGTCCGGGGTCCACCTCGCGCCATCACGACAGACGGTCTACTTCGGACTCGGTGGTGACCGTCCATTCGGGCTGCAAATGAGTCCTGAGTGCACATCGGCGTTCCTGGTGCTGCCATTGCTGGTCGTCGGCGCGATCATGATCGCGCTCCGGCCGAGGATCGCCGGGCGTGTGCTAGGCGCACTGGCGATCGCCACCGTGGCCGTGATCGTGGTGAACCAACTCCGCATCCTCACCCTCGTCGGCCTGATCGACTGGCTCGGCACCGACCGCGGCTACCACTGGGGTCACACCCTGCTCGGCTCGATGGTGAGCGTGATCGGCGGCGCGGCGGCGCTGGTGCTGTTCGTCTGGCTCTCCACCCGCAAACCCAAGGCGGAGCGGTGAACCTGTCCCTGCTGCTCGGTCTCACCCAGGCACTCGCGCTCACCATGAGCGTGGCCTTCGTTACCTACGTCTGTCTGATCGTCGTGCCCTACCTTCGGCACAAACGAGCCTCACCAGGCGATCCGACCCGACTGGAGTGGCACTTCTTCGTGCCGTGTCGCGACGAGGACACCGTCATCGGCGACACGATCCGCTACCTGCGCGGCACGTTCCCGCACGCGCACGTGTGGGTGATCGATGACGACTCCGACGACCGGACCGTCGCGGTGATCACCGAACTGCGCGGCCCGAAACGCGGCGGCGACCGGCGACTGCACCTGGTGCGCCGGTTCCGGCCGAACGCGCGCACCGGCAAGGGCGACGCGCTCAACTCCGCGTACCGGGATCTCAAGAGCTGGATGGGCAGGTACGCCGACACCGACCGCGCGATCGTCGTGGTCGTCGACGCCGACGGCAGGCCGTCCGAGGATTGCCTCGACGTCTGCGCCGCCGAGCACCTGTTCGGCGATCCCGGCGTCGGCGCGGTGCAGATCGACGTCAGGATGGGCAACCGGGGCGTCCCGCCGAGTGAGGGCGGGTTCTTCCGCCGCCGCTTCGGCGGCGCGCTGGTTCGGCGGCGCGCTGGTTCGGCGGCGCGCTGGTTCGCATGCAGGACTTGGAGTTCCGCGGCGCGATCGCGGCCATCCAGATGTCCCGAGGGCACACCGGGACGATCTCGATGGGCGGCAACGGCCAGTTCACCAGACTGTCCGCGCTGGACACCATCGCGGGCCCACGCGGGCCCTGGCGCGGCGCGCTGCTCGAAGACTTCGAACTCGGGGTGCACCTGCTGACCCACGGCTGGAGAACCGGCTTCACCGTCGACGCCCACGTCGACCAGGAAGCGCTCTACAGCCTGCGCCGATTCCTCGCCCAACGCACCCGCTGGGGCCAGGGCACGATGCAGTGCGGTCGCTACGTCCGACGCATCTGGGACTCTCGGCACCTGTCGACCCTCGGTGCCGCCGAGATGCTCTACTACCTCGCGCAGCCGTGGATGCAACTGCTCGGCACCCTGGTCTACCCGATCCCGTTCGTCCTGCTGGGCATCCGCGCCACCGACGACCCGGTCGGCGTGTGGTCGTGGTTCACCGACGGCGCGTGGCTGCTCTTCGCCGCGTACGGTTCGTTCGGACTGCTGCCGTTCCTGATCTGGGGACCGATCTACCGCAAGCGCTGCGCGCCGGAGAAAAGCTTCCTGCGCGGTGTCGGATACGGGTTCGCCTACGCGGTCTACATCTACACCTTCTACATCACCTCGTGGCGAGCGCTGATCCGGCTCGTCCGCCGCGACAACGGCTGGACCAAGACTCGGCGCAACACCGAACGGGTGCGTTCCCGGGCGATCGCGCTGGACCACTGAGTCGCACCCGGCTCGCCACCCCGGAAACCGGGCATCGCGAAACGGCCCGGGATGGCCGCACCGCGGCGGGCTCCCCACCACCATGATCGGTACACCCAGCCCGGCGGCGCGTCGAGGACAGCCTCGGACGAAGCCGACAGACCCCAGCGGTACCGTCTCGCTTGTGCCGGACACCCTGCCCTCGTTGCGCGAGCTGCTCGCCACCGCGGTCGACGCGGTCGGCGGCGCCGAGCGCCCTGGCCAGGTGGAGATGGCCGAAGCCGTACACACCGCCATCAGCACCGGTGATCACCTCGCCGTGCAGGCGGGCACCGGCACCGGCAAATCCCTCGCCTACCTGGTGCCCGCGGTGCGCCACGCGGTCGAGAAGGGCACGACGGTCGTCATCTCGACGGCCACCATCGCACTCCAGCGCCAACTCGTCGACCGTGACCTGCCCCGGCTGGCCAAGGCACTGTCGAAGTCACTCGGGCGCAAACCGACCTTCGCCATCCTCAAGGGCAGGCGCAACTACCTGTGCCTGCACCGCCTCGACGGCGGCACCCCCGAGGAGCCGGAGGACCAGGCCCTGTTCGACCCGTTCGCGATCTCCCGCCTCGGCCGAGAGGTGACGCGGCTGCGGGAATGGGCGAGCGACACCGAGACCGGCGACAAGGACGAACTGGTTCCCGGCGTGTCGGAGCAGGCATGGCGACAGGTATCGGTGACGGCCAAGGAGTGCCTCGGCGTGTCCCGCTGCCCGATCGGCACCGACTGCTTCGCCGAGAAGGCACGCGCCGAGGCCGGGCGCGCGGATGTCGTGGTCACCAACCACGCGCTGCTGGCCATCGACGCCCTCCAGGGCTACCAGGTGCTGCCCGAGCACGATGTGGTGGTGATCGACGAGGCGCACGACCTGGTCGACCGGGTGACCTCGGTGGCCACCGGCGAGGTGTCGGCGTCCTCGGTGTCGATCGCAGCCCGACGCGCGGGCCGAATCCTCGACGAAGGCACGGCCGACCGGCTCTCCGAGTCGGGCGAAGGACTCCTGATGCTGCTTGAGGACGTGCGGCCGGGCAGGCTAGACACCCTGCCGGAGCCACTGCGGGCGACCTTGAGCGCCATCCGCGACGGCGCGCGCAACTGCATCATCTCCCTCGGGCCGGAGCGGCCGACCGACGTCGACGCGGCCACCTCCCGCAAGCTGGCGCTGTCGATGCTGGAAGAGGTGCACGACAACGCGGTCCGGGTGCTGGAGGCGTTCGACACCGACGACGCCCATCGCCGCGACGTAGTGTGGGTGACCAGCGATTTCGGCTCCAACACCCCGCGTCCGCCGACGATCCGGGTAGCGCCGTTGGGCGTGGCCGGTCTGCTGCGGGACAAGCTGTTCGGCGAGAACACCACGGTGCTCACCTCCGCCACGCTCACCCTCGGCGGCACGTTCGACGCGCTCGCCAAGCAGTGGGGCCTGCCGGGTCGTCAACGCGTGGGCGAGAAGGCGGACGGGACGGCGACCGACAAGGAACCGCCGTCCGACGACATCCGCTGGCAGGGCCTCGACGTGGGCTCGCCGTTCGACCACAAGCGCAGCGGCATCCTTTACACCGCACCGCACCTACCGCCGCCCGGCCGTGACGGCCTGCCCCCGGTGTACCTGGACGAGTTGCAGGCGCTGCTCGACGCGGCGGGCGGGCGCACACTCGGCCTGTTCTCCTCGATGCGGGCCGCCAAGCAGGCGGCCCAGGCACTGCGCGAGCGGGTCTCGATGGACATCCTCTGTCAGGGCGACGACTCGACGTCACTGCTGGTCAAGAAGTTCGCCGAGAACCCGGCGACCTGCCTGTTCGGCACCCTGTCGCTGTGGCAGGGAGTGGACGTGCCCGGGCCGTCACTGTCGCTGGTGGTGATGGACCGCATCCCGTTCCCCAGGCCGGACGATCCACTGTCCTCAGCCCGACAGCGGGCGGTGGAAGCGCGCGGTGGCAACGGTTTCCTGTCGGTCGCCGCCACCCACGCCGCGCTGCTGCTGGCCCAGGGCGCGGGCCGCCTACTGCGGTCCATGGACGACCGCGGTGTCGTGGCCATCCTCGATCCGCGGGTGGCGACAGCGCGGTACGGCGGCTTCCTGCGGGCCTCGCTGCCCCCCTTCTGGCCGACAACCGACCCGGACACGGTCCGGGCGGCGCTGCGCAGACTCGACGCCGCGGCGAACTGAGCAAGGGTCCACTTCTCACAACCTCGGAGGTCGCGTGTCAGGCATTCCCGGCGCAACGGGCATCACCGTCGACGAAGACGGGGTGCGCAGGCACCTCGCCGACGGCACCGAGGAGTCGGTGTCGTGGCCGGACCTCGCCGAGGTCGCGATCCGCACCACCCCGGAGGGGCCGTGGAAGGAAGACGTCTTCTTCCTGCTGATGCGCGCGGGCGGCGGCGGCTGCGCGGTCCCGGCGGGCGACCCGGCGGCCGACGACCTGATGGGCAGGCTCCAGTCGTTGCCCGAGTTCGACAACGACGCCTTCATCGAGGCCATGACCACCACCGAGGACGGACTGTTCGTGGTGTGGCAGCGCCCGGAGTAGCGGTTCAGGGATACTGCGCCAGCACCGTGACCGTGCCAGGCGCGACCTCGGTGAAACCCGCGTCCCGAACCGCGACGACCCTGCGCGTCCGCCATGCGTCGTCGGGCTTGTCCCCGGGATGCAGTACCTGCCACCGCGCGGGCGAGGGAGTGCGGACCGCGCACCGATAGTCCTGTGTGGACCAGGACGCCAGCTCCGACTCCATGCCGTACCCGTGCATCAACGCGGCGAGCAACATGCTGGCGTGGCCCACCTGCGCCGCCGCCTTGCCCGCCGTCATCGGCACGTGCGGGTTGCACCAGAGCACGGGCACACCCGGCGGGACCGGCCCTGGCGTGTCCTCGGGAAGATCACTGCCCGAGATCTGCAGTCGACTCACCTCGCGCGGGGTATCGCTGACCAGACAGGGCACCAGCGCACGGGCCTGCGCGCCGTCGATGGTCACCGTGACCCCTGGCAGTTCCTCGACAGCCGCCCAGTGCGCACCCCTGGCCCGGCGGGAAACCTTGCGAATGCGCCCGCTCACCCAGGCGTCGACGGCGTCGTGCCACGGGCCTTCCGGCTCGGCGTTGGGATGGAGGCAGAGTGCGATGGCGGCGGTCGCGGCGGCTTCGAGGATGGCCGTGCGCCCCGGCGGGACATCGCGTTCGATGCGCAGAACGACCGGCATCGCGCGGACGTGGGCCGGGTCTTCGTCATCGGTGTCGCCGGTCGCGTCGGCGGGCAGGCCCAGCCACCAGGCGTACCGGGCGGCCAGCGGATCGAGGACGCTCACGACCGGTCCAGGTCGAGGCCGTCAGCCGCGTCGGCGGCCTCGACCTCGGCGCGGGTGACGCCGAGGACGAAGAGAACGACGTCGAGGTACGGGTGGGACAGCGCGGTGTCGGCGACCTCTCGCAGCGCGGGCTTGGCGTTGAACGCGACACCGAGCCCGGCGGTGGCGAGCATGTCGATGTCGTTGGCGCCATCCCCGACCGCGACACACTGGGCGAGCGGCACGCCGAACTGCTCGGCGAACCGCCGCAGAGCCACCGCTTTGCCCGGCCGATCGACGATGTCGCCGATGACCTCACCGGTAAGGAGACCGTCCACGACCTCCAAGTCGTTGGCGGCGGCGAAGTCCAGGCCGAGATCCTTGACCAGCCGATCGATGATCGAGGTGAATCCCCCGGAGACGACACCGCAGCGAAAGCCCAGACGCTTGAGGGTGCGGATCGTGGTGCGAGCGCCCGCGGTCAGCGTGAGATCGTCGGCGACGTCGTCGAGGACGGTCGCGGGCAGCCCCGCGAGCAACCGCACGCGGCTCAGCAGCGACTCGGTGAAATCGAGTTCACCGCGCATCGCGGCCTCGGTGATCGCCCGCACCTCGTCCTCACACCCGGCCCGCGCGGCCAACATCTCGATGACCTCCCCCTGAACCAGGGTCGAGTCGACGTCGAAGACCACCAACCGCTTCGCCCGCCGCGCGAGCAGGTCCCGCTCGACCGCGAAGTCCAACTCGACCCGACCGGCCAGATCGACCAACGCCGCCCGAAGTTCGGTGTCCGCCCGCTCGCTGTCCTGCGCGACAGAGACCCGCAACTCAAGGCCGGTAACAGGATAGTCGGCCACCCGGCGGATGGCGTCGATGTTGACCCCCAGCTCCGCCAACCGCCGCGCCACCTCGGTGAACGCCCGCGCGGTGACCGGCCGCCCCAACACCACGACCACATGCGACGAGCCCAACCGGGCCGACGACAACGGATCAACCCCGATGTGGACGTCGACATGCATGGCCAGCGTCGCCATGGCCTGCTCGACGGTCTCCTGCAGCCCCTCGGCGTCATACTCGGCGTCGACAAGCACACCAAGGACAAGCTGCCCCCGGATCACGACTTGCTCGACATCGAGAATATCGACGCGGTGGCGGCTCAGGACCGCGAACAGGACCGAGGAAACCCCCGGCTTGTCAGGCCCGGTAACGGTGATCAGAACGGGCGTGTGCTGCTGTGCCACGACTCTGGCGTCTCCCCTTGTGCACAAGGACATCGGTGGACAGGGCTTGTGGCCCGCTTCGACGCTGAAGGTGTGTCCAGGCTAAAGGTGCACGGCTACCTGAGCCCAAGTGGGCCTCACCACGGCCGTGCCGTTCAGGCTCACTGGTCCGATCGTGCGATCCCCGTCGAAAACCCGACGGCGTGGTCCGTCCGGCCACCGTGATCACGGCCTTGCCGTCAACGGCACGGCGGCGACGCTGTCGGCGCAGGCAGCGGCGCGAGCGAGTCAGTCGCAGACCAGACGGTCCGGGCGAAACTTACCAGTGGCAGGGGCGCGGCCAAGCAAGTTGCTCAGCAATAGCCGACAAGCACGACCGAAGGCAGAACGCGACAGAGCCGCTGCTCCCCAGGGGAACAGCGGCTCTGCAGCAAAGCGAATCAGTTGGGCAGACCGGGATCTTTCTTGGAGATCTCGTCGGTGTTCATCTTCTCCGCGAGCACCTCGGACGGCGCGGGCGCGTGCTTGGACGCACCGACCCCGACGTACTTGTCCGCGTTGGCCTGCTCCACCACATGCGGGTAATGCAGGTCGAACGCGGGCCGCTCCGAACGGATTCGGGGCAGTTCGGTGAAGTTGTGTCGCGGCGGCGGCGAACTCGTCGCCCACTCCAGTGAGTTGCCGTAGCCCCACGGGTCGTCCGCGGTGACGACCTCGCCGTAGCGGTAACTCTTGAAGACGTTCCAGATGAACGGCAGCGTCGAGGCGCCCAGGATGTAGGCGCCGATCGTGGAGATCGTGTTGAGCGTGGTGAAGCCGTCGCTGGCCAGATAGTCGGCGTACCGACGCGGCATACCCTCGTTGCCCAGCCAGTGCTGGACGAGGAACGTGGCGTGGAAGCCGAGGAACGTGGTCCAGAAGTGCAGCTTGCCCAGTGGCTCGTCGAGGAATCGACCGGTGATCTTCGGGAACCAGAAGTAGATGCCTGCGAAGGTGGCGAACACGATCGTGCCGTAGAGCACGTAGTGGAAGTGCGCGACGACGAAGTACGTGTCGGACACGTGGAAGTCGATCGCGGGCGCCGCGAGCAGCACGCCGGTCAGACCACCGAAGAGGAACGTGACCAGGAAACCGACGCTGAACAGCATCGGGGTCTCGAAGGTCAGTTGCCCCTTCCACATGGTGCCGATCCAGTTGAAGAACTTCACCCCGGTCGGGACCGCGATGAGGAAGGTCATGAAGGAGAAGAACGGCAACAGCACGGCACCGGTCGCATACATGTGGTGCGCCCACACCGTGACCGACAGCGCGGCGATACCCAGGGTGGCGTAGATCAGGCCCCGGTAACCGAACAGCGGTTTGCGGCTGAACACCGGGAAGATCTCCGAGACGATGCCGAAGAACGGCAGCGCGACGATGTAGACCTCCGGGTGGCCGAAGAACCAGAACAGGTGCTGCCAGAGGATCACGCCGCCGTTCGCCGGATCGAACACGTGCGCACCGAGCTGGCGATCGGCCAGCAGACCGAGCAGCGCCGCGGTCAGGATCGGGAAGGCGAGCAGGATCAGCAGGCTGGTGATGAGGATGTTCCAGGTGAAGATCGGCATCCGGAACATCGTCATGCCGGGGGCGCGCAGGCAGATCACCGTGGTGAGCATGTTGACGCCACCGAGGATCGTGCCGAGACCACTGATGACCAGGCCGACGATCCACAGGTCGGCGCCGACACCCGGCGAGTGGATCTTGTCGGAGAGCGGGGTGTAGGCGAACCAGCCGAAGTCGGCGGCACCACCCGGGGTCAGGAAGCCCGCCATCACGATCAGGCCGCCGAACAGGTACAGCCAGTAGGAGAACGCGTTGAGCCGCGGGAACGCCACGTCCGGCGAGCCGATCTGCAGCGGCAGGATGAAGTTCGCGAAGCCGAACAGAATGGGGGTCGCGTACAGCAGCAGCATGATCGTGCCGTGCATGGTGAAGAGCTGGTTGTACTGCTCCTGCGACAGAAACTGCTGTCCTGGGACAGCGAGCTCGCTGCGGATCAGCATGGCCATCGCGCCGCCCACCATGAAGAAGGCGAACGACGTGACCAGGTACATGATCCCGATCTGCTTGTGGTCCGTCGTGCGGAACAACCGCAGCAGGTACGAACCCTTGGCCGTCTCACCGGCCGGATACGGCCGTGTGGCGATCGGCTGCGGGGCTACTGCAGTCACTCCTGCCTCCTGCATTGCCTGTCGTGGTGATGGCGGGCTTGCCGTTGGAGGGGATCGTAGCCCGCGAGACCGGGGTGGGCGCGGGTGCCCCTGGTCACCCACGAGCGACCCTCGCTCGACCGAATCGAGGGTTGTCCAGGTCGCGCGGGTCTGGTGTGGTCGGTCGTGATCCGACTCTCCGCGCACCTTCTGTTCTCCGCTTCGGACTATGCGGGAAGCACCGCGTACTGGCGAAGGCTCAGGTCGGTGAAGGTGACCGGACCTCGCGGGCCGGGCACCCGGTCGATGTTGATGCCGGTCTCCGGCACGCCGAAGAGCGTGAAGCCGTCGAGCAGCCGGGTCGGCGCGTTCCAGAACACGCCGGTGCCGGTGTAGGCGGTCATGAACGTCTCGGCGGTGGCCTTGTCCTCGGTGACGACGCAGGCGGCGAGCCCTGAGGTCTCCTCGTTGGCGATCCGGGCCGCGTGCTCCACGTCGTCGACGGGGGCGACGGTCACCGAGGCCTCGCGCTCGGGGTCCAGCGCCCACTCGTAGCCGATGGCGTGATCGTGCGGCGGCAGCGAGGCCCGCACACCGACCGCGTCGAGGGCCGCGACGATGTCGGGCAGCGCGGCGTCGTAGACACCGCGGTTGACCAGCAGCAGGTTGAGTCGATTGCACACGCCCAGGCGGTCGAGGCTGCGCCGGATCAAGTCGACGGCGACCGCGGGGTCGGCCTTGGCGTCGTAGTAGAGGACCCCGCCACCGTCCGCGTGCGCGAGCGTGCGGACGCCGTGGACGGCGGCGCGCTCGCTCAACTCGCGGGTGCTGTCGCCGCTGCCACGCAGGATGACCAACGGCACCAGGCCAGGCATTTCGACGAGGGCGCCCGCCGCGGCGCGGTCCGCGCTGGGGACGAGTTGGATGGAGTCCGCGTCGAGCCCGACGTCGGACAGCGCGGGTTCGATGACCTCCCGCAGCAGCGCGGTGGCCGAGCGCAGCGCGGCGGAACCGGTGCGCAGCACACCCCCGTTGCGGGATTTGATCAACTGCGATGCCACGTCCACGGTCACGTTGGGCCTGGCCTCGTAGTTCGCGCCGATGACACCGACCGGGCGGCGCAGCTCGACGAGCCGGTGGCCGTCGTCGAGGGTGCGGATCGGCGTGGAGCGCGCCGGGTGCGACACGGATGCGAGCAGGCGGAGCTGCTCCGCCATGTCCGACAGCCGCTCCTCGGTGATCCGCAGCCGGTCGAGCAGTCCGCTGCTCATCCCGGTCACCA
>JALZNB010000276.1 GCA_030857905.1 Actinomycetota bacterium | reverse complement strand
CGCTGCCGCTGCTCGGTCCGGGACTGGTCGCCACTTCGGTGTTCGGCTTCGTCACCGCGTGGAACGAGTTCCTCTTCGCCCTGGTGTTCATGCGTGACCAGAGCAAGCAGACGCTCCCGGTGTGGCTGTCCTCGTTCCGCACCGCGTTCGGCACCGACTGGGGCGGCATCATGGCGGCGTCGGTGATCTATGCGGTACCCGCGTTGGTGTTCTTCCTGCTGGTGCAACGCAAACTGGTCTCAGGCGCGACCGCGGGGGCGGTGAAGGGATGACCAGCCTGCGCGCGTTGGCCGATGCCGTGCTGCTCCCCGGCTTCGCGGGCACCACCGCACCCGACTGGGTGCGCGCCCGCCTGGCCGACGGTCTCGGCGGGGTCGTGCTGTTCGGCCGCAACGTCATCGGCGACGAGCAGGTGGCCCGGCTCAGCGCGAGCCTGAGCGCCGAGCGCGACGACGTCGTGATCGGCATCGACGAGGAAAGCGGCGACGTCACCAGGCTCGACGCGGGAACCGGCAGCAGGCTGCCCGGCCCGCTGGCGTTGTCCGTCGCGGGTGACCTGGCACTGACCGCCGAGGTCGCCGCGGCGCTGGGTGCCCGGTTGGCGCGCTGTGGCATCACGGTGAACCTGGCCCCGTGCGCGGACCTGGCCGTCGCGGTGGACGACCCCATCATCGGCGTCCGCGCGTTCGGCTCCGATCCCTACATCGCGGCCGCCCACGTCGGCGCCACCGTGCGCGGGATGCAGACGACCGGCGTCGCCGCCTGCGCCAAGCACTTCCCCGGCCATGGTTCGTCCACAACGGACTCGCACCTCGTGCGGGCGGTGCTGCCTCGGTCGGCGGCCGAACTGCGTGCCTGCGACCTGGTTCCGTTCCGCTCCGCCATCGCCGCGGGTGTTCGGGCCGTCATGCCGGGTCACTTGGTGGTGCCGGAGTGGGGACGACTTCCCGCGACGGTCAACCCCATCGCGATCGGGGACGTCCTGCGCGGTGAACTCGGCTTCACCGGTGCCGTCATCACCGACGCACTGGAGATGGGTGGCGTCGCGGGCACACCGGGAAACCACGCGGGCATGGCGAAAGCCGCTGTCCTGGCGCTGCGCGCGGGTGCCGACAGTCTCTGCGTCGGCGGCGAGGCGGTGGACCCGCACTCGCTGACCGCGATCAACGAGGGCATCGTGGCCGCGGTCCGCGATGGAACGCTCACCGAGGAACGGCTGCGTGAAGCGGGCGCGCGGACCCGCTCACTGGGAACCCGCGCCGACGTGGGGGCGCGGCACCGGCCGGTCCGGGAACTCGGGATGACCGTGGCCAGGAAAGCCATCCGCGCCAACGGGATCCCGCCGCTGCCCGACCGTCCACTCGTGCTCGACATCGAGGTCGCGCCGACGATCGCCGCGGGCCCGGTGCCCTGGGGCCTCGGTCCGCATCTCCTCGAACTGGTGCCGGGCGCCATCACGGTGTGTGGCACGCCGAGCGACCGGCTCCTCGGGTTGGCCGCCGAGCACCGCACGGTCATCGTGGCCACCCGTGACGCGCACCGCCATCCCGGCGTGTGCGATCTCATCGACGACCTGACCCGCGTCGCCGACATCGTCGTGCACGTGGAAACCGGTGTCCCCGGACCGGATCGCGGCACGACGGCCCGCGTCGACACCCATGGCGGCTCCTGGTCGAGCCTGCGCGCGGCAGCCGAGCTGCTCGCCGGTTCCGCCGGACGACACAGACAGCCCGCGGTGTCCGGCCACGGATAGCGGGCACCACCCCACGAGCGGTCACCTCCTGGCGTCCCCCGGGCAAGTGACCGGCCCAGCCCGATCTCCGGGCTGGACCACCGATCACCCGCACTGTCCCCTGCACCAGACGAGGTGGAAGATGTCCAGACTCCGATGGAACCTGACCGCGGCCGTGGTGACCGCGGCCGCCGTGACCTTCGGGATAATCGCCGTCCCGGCCAGTGGCGCGGCGAACCCGACAGCCGAATTCCAGAAGACCTCCGACTGGGGAACCGGTTGGGAGGCCAAGTACACGATCCGCAACGGCGGCTCGTCAGCACTCAACTCGTGGACAGTCGAATTCGACCTGCCCGCGGGGACCGCTATCTCGTCGTCGTGGGACGCCCAGCAGACCAAGACCGGCAACCACTACAAATTCACCAACCTGTCCTGGAACGGTTCGGTCCCGGTGGGTGGCACCGCCGCGTTCGGATTCGTCGGCTCGGGACCGGGTTCGCCGCTCAACTGCACCCTCAACGGCGCGTCGTGCGGGGGCGGCGGAACCCCACCGACCACCACCACGACTCCGCCGACCACGACGACCACCACCAGTCCCCCCGGCCCTTCGGGCTCGAAAGTCGTCGGTTACTTCGCACAGTGGGGTGTCTACGGGCGCAACTACCACGTGAAGAACATCCACACGAGTGGCTCGGCGGCCAAGCTCACGCACAT
>JALZNB010000271.1 GCA_030857905.1 Actinomycetota bacterium | reverse complement strand
AGTCAGGCGTGGGCCATCCCGGTGGCGACCGACATCGCGTTCGCGCTCGGCGTGCTCGCGATCACCGGATCGGGGATGCCCAGTGGCGCGCGGGTGTTCCTGCTGAGCTTGGCGGTCGTCGACGACCTCGGCGCCATCCTGATCATCGCGATCGTGTTCCCCTCATCCTTCGACCCGATCGCGTTCGTCGTCGCGGCCGCGATGCTGGTGCTCTACTGGTATTTGCAACACAAGCGCGTCACGTCGCCGTGGATCTACGTGCCGTTGGCGATCGCGGTGTGGGTGGCCGTGCACTCCTCCGGTATTCACGCGACCGTCGCCGGTGTCGCACTCGGTCTGCTGACCAGGGTCAAACGCGACCCGTACGAGAAGGAATCACCTGGTGTCCGCATCGAACACCGGCTACAGCCGTGGTCGGCGGGGGTGGCGGTACCGGTGTTCGCCCTGTTCGCCGCCGGTGTGCCGGTCGGCGGCGACGCGCTCAAGGCGTTGGTCAGTGATCCCCTGGCGCTCGCGGTGATCATCGGGCTGGTCGTCGGCAAGCTTGTGGGCATCGTGGGGGCGACGCTGCTCGCGGTGAAGACGAAGATCGCAGTGCTCCCACCCGGCCTCGCCTGGCTCGACATCATCGCGGTGGCGATGCTGGGCGGGGTGGGTTTCACCGTGAGCCTGCTGATCTCCGACCTCGCGCTGAGCGGACCGGACGCGGAGATCGCGAAGGCGGCGGTGTTGGCCGCATCCGCTGTCGCTTCCCTGTTGGCCGCCGTGCTGCTGCTGCGTCGCAGCAAGGCTCACCAGGACAATTGACCGGGGATTGGCCGAGCCAGCGCAGCCCGTCCGGCCCCCACCATCGGGGCATGGCACGATGACGCAGGTGAGCAGCGCGTACACAAACGCAGGAGACAGCGACGGTTCGGGGCTGCCACGGGTCCCGTCCATCCCGCTGGCCGACGACCGGTTGATCGAGACCAATGGCGACCAGTCCATCGGGCACCTGGTCAAAGATGCGACCACCCATCTGTCCACCCTGGTCAGGGCCGAGGTCGAGCTGGCCAAGTCCGAGGTGGCCAAGGAGGTCAAGAAGGGCATCAAGGGCAGTGTCTTCTTCATCATCGCCCTCGTCGTCCTGCTCTACAGTTCGTTCTTCCTGTTCTTCGCCCTCGCCGAACTGCTGGCCGACATCGGCCTGGTCCGTTCGGCAGCGTTCGGCATCATCTTCGGTCTGATGCTGCTGATCGCGGGCGTGTTCGGGTTCCTCGGCTGGCGCAAGGTCCGTGCCATCCGCTCCCCGGAACGCACGATCAACAGCGTCAAGGACACCGCGGCGGCGTTGACCCACCGGGGCGACCAGACCCCCGACGGACCCGGCCTCCGCCCCTGACCGGCGTGCCTGCCCGCCCGGACCCGTCGACCGTTCGCACGGATGGCCCGTGGGCGCATCGGGACGTGCACGCCAACGGCATCCGTCTGCACGTCGCGGAGACCGGTGAGGGGCCGTTGGTCGTGCTCCTGCACGGTTTCGGCTCGTTCTGGTGGACGTGGCGCCACCAACTGACCGCCTTGGGCGACGCCGGTTTCCGCGCGGTCGCCGTCGACCTGCGCGGTTACGGCGATTCCGACAAGACCCCGCGGGGTTACGACGCGTGGACCCTCGCGGGCGATGTCACGGGCCTGGTCAAGTCCCTGGGTGAGACGAGAGCCCACCTGGTCGGTCATGACTGGGGGGGCCTGCTCGCGTGGACCGTCGCCGCGTTCCATCCGCGCGTGGCACGTTCGGTGAGCACGATCTCCGCCCCGCACCCGCTGGCTCTGCGGACCCAGATCCGGCGCACGGCGTTGCGTCGCGCACCCCGAAACCAGGCCCGCGCGCTGCGCCACATCTTCCGCGCGCAACTCCCCATGGTCCCGGAACGCGCCCTCCTGCGCGATAACGCCGCGCTGGTCGAGTCGACGCTGCGCGCCTGGTCGGGTCCACAGTGGACGACTCAGTCGGACTTCCTCGACGCCACCATCCGCTATCGCGAGGCGATGCGCGTCCAAGGCACGGCCCACTGCTCCCTGGAGTACTACCGCTGGGCCGTCCGCTCCCAGATCCGCAGCGAGGGCCGCCGCTTCACCGAGGCCATGTCGCGCCCGATCGAGGCTCCCAGCCTGCAGATCTACGGTGCCGCGGACCCCACCCTGCTGCCAAGGACCCGCGCGTGGTCATCCCGCGGGCTCAGCGCCCCGGCGGAAACCCACACCATCGCCGACGCGGGCCACTTCCCGCACGAGGAATTCCCCGCCGCAGTCAACGGCCATTTGTTGAGCTTCCTGAAGACATGACGTCGTGGGAGTCTCAGGCCGCGCACCGCCCGGTCCCCACCTCTTGATCCAACCCGGGCGCCCGGCCGACCTCGTCCCGAACCTCGGCCGCCGTCAGGGCGAACCCGGTCTCGGTGTTGTCCACAGCCGCCCCGAACACCACCCCGACCACAGCTCCACCGGCATCCACCAACGGTCCGCCGGAGTTTCCGCTCAGCACCTTCGCCCGCAAGGTGAACACGTCCCGGTTGACCGTGGCCGAGTCGTAGATATCGGGCCCCCGCAACGGAATCCGATCCCGAATACGGGCGGGCGATGCCGTGTAGGGCCCATCGAGGGGATATCCGAGGACGATCGCGTCCTGGCCACTGGTCGCGTCTTGCGAGGCGAACGGCAACGCGGGCGCCCGCAGGCCGGGCACCTCCAAGATCGCGACATCCGTCGCCGGGTCGTAGAGCACGACCTCGGCCCGCAGATCCCGGTCGTCCGCCTCGACGGTCACCTCGTTGGTCCCGGCCACGACATGCGCGTTGGTCATCACCCGCTCCGGGGAGATCACGAACCCGCTGCCCTCCAACGCCCGCTCACACGACGGCGCCCGCGCGTTGATCTTGAGCACCGACGGCCGCACCCGCTGCACGACCGCGCTCGCCTGGAGCGCGGGATCGGGCGGCGCGACTTCCTTGTTCGGCGTCCGGTTGAACGGATCGACCGCCGCGGGGAACCCCGACACGTCCAGCAGTTGCCGCAACTCGTTCGGCAGGCCCTTCGCCGCCTGCGGCATCACGTCGTTGACCCCACCGAGCACAGCGGAGTTGTTGATGGCCGACGCCAAACCGGGCAGACCACCGACCGTCGTCAACGGCAGCGCGATCAGCCACGACACGACGAACACCACAGCGCCCTGCACGATCGCGCCGAACGCGCTGTCCACACCGGCCAGCTTGGGCGAAGAGATCCGCTGCCGGGCCGAACGTCCGGCCCACACCCCGAACGTCTCGCCGAGCGCGACCAGCAGCACGAAGATCGCCACCGCGAAGGCGACCCTGGTCGGCGTCGACTCGATCTGCTCGACCACCAGGGGCGCGACCTTGATCCCGGCGATCGCACCGATCAACACGCCGATGAACGCGGGCAGCGCGGTGATCACACCCTGGCGGGCACCGGAGATCGCGGCGAGGACGGCGAGCGCGACGACAAGCACGTCGACCCAGTTCACGCTCAGACCTCCGCGCCTCGGGAATCGGTGAAGCGCCACGCTACGTCAAGGTCACGGACATCCTCGGTATCCCACGGCCGTTCCCAGCCGCCGGCCGCGAGCAGCAGACTGAGCAGTGCCGCGGTGAAACCCCAGATCAGCATGTCCGGCGCGACGAACGCCGGGCCGATGTAGCCCGACGAGTGCCGCACCTGGAACCGGTTGGCCGGGTCGGTCAGGTGCGCGAGCGGCACCCTGGCCACCGCGGCGGACTCGGCGAGGTCGACCGCCCACACCCGGCTTGGCCGCTGCCAGTAGGCCAGTACGGGCGTGACCCGGAAAGCCGAAACCGGGACGTGCAGTGCGGGCAGCAGCGCGACGGGCAGCACTCCCGTCGGGTCGACACCGGTCTCCTCGACGGCTTCACGCAGCGCCGTGGCGACCGGGCCGTCGTCGGTCGGCTCCGCGGCGCCACCGGGGAAGGCGACCTGGCCGGAGTGCGCGCCACCGCTGTCGGCACGGAGCTGGAACAGCAGATCGGGGCCGTGTCCGAGGTCCTCGCCGAACAGGATCAGCACGGCGGCGTCGCGCGAACCCGACTCGGGCGCGGAGAATCGCTGCCACGCGGCAAGGTCGATGTCCGCTGTCGCCAACACCAGTCGACGCAACCACAGCGGTAGTCCGTCGACGTCGACGAGTGGTCCGTGCGTGCTCATACGTCCCCTCCCAGGTAGCGGCCGACGGCCTCGCGCACCTCGTCAACCGTGCGAAAGAGCCTCGGCTTGGCCACGAAGGTGACGGTGCCGTCCGCGCTGATCAGGTACGACGCGGGCAACCCGTCAGGCACCTTGAGTCCCCGCATGACCGAGCCGTCGCGGTCGATCAGGGTCGGCAGCCGCACGCGCAGGGTGGTCAGCAACTCCAGGGCGTCGGCGGGCGGGCTCTGCACCGCGAGACCGACGACATCGATGGCGTCGGCGCCTGCCGTGTACTCCGCGAGCAGCGGCAACTCTTCCCGACACGGCTGACACCAGGTGGCCCACACGTTCACCAGCACGGGCCGTCCACCCAGGGCGTCACCCGCGTTGACCTGCGATCCATCGCCAAGACACTGCGTGCGCACATCAGCCAACGCTGCGGGCCCCGGCTCCCCGCCCGTGCACGACGGCAGCGCGGCAGCCGTCCGGGCGTTCGTCAGATCCGGCTCCGGCACGGACGGCAAGCTCTCGGTCTGCCTCGGCCAGACCGCCACGGCGCCCGCGACCAACAGGATCACCACGACCAAAGCCCAGCGCACGCGCGAAGTCACCCGATCGACTTTCCCGGGCGGTAACCGGCCCGAGCGCGTTCGGCCAACTCGATCAGGTGCGGCGCTTCCTCGCCCTTCACCAGCTTGGCGGCCTCTTCCGGTTCGGTCGGGCCCGCACCGAACGAGGGGCAGTCGCGGTAGATCAGGCACGCGCCGCAAGCCGGTTTGCGCGCGTGGCAGACGCGGCGGCCGTGGAAGATCACCCAGTGCGACAGCATGGTCCAGTCCTTGCGCGGGACCAGCGCGCCGATGGCGTGCTCGACCTTGACCGGGTCCTGCTCCTCGGTCCACTCCCAACGCCGTACGAGCCTGCCGAAGTGGGTGTCGACGGTGATGCCGGGGACACCGAAGGCGTTGCCGAGGATCACGTTGGCGGTCTTGCGCCCGATTCCGGGCAGCGCGACCAGCTCGTCGAGCGTTCCCGGCACCTCGCCGTCGTACTTCTCGACCAGGGCGACACCGAGGCCGATGAGCGAGTTCGTCTTGTTCCGGAAGAAACCGGTCGGCCGGATCATCTCTTCGAGTTCACCGCGATCGGCGCCCGCGTACTCGGCGGCCGTGCGGTACTTGGCGAACAAGGCGGGCGTGGTCAGGTTGACCCGCACGTCGGTGCACTGGGCGGACAAGATGGTCGCCACAGCCAGTTCCAGCGGCGTGGTGAAGTCCAATTCACAATGCGCGTCCGGGTACCCCTCCGCGAGGGCGCGCGTTGTCCTGCGCGCGCGACGGGTCAGAGCGAGGCTGGGCTCGCTCTCCACCGATGCGACAGCACGGGGCGGGCGAGGGGTGGTCGGAGGCACGTCGCTAGCCTACGGGCCGTCGGACAACCCGAAATGTGCCCCAGAAGCTCCGCCGGGCACACCAATCGTTGCCCGGGTCCTACCCGGCCGAGCGACCGAGCGAGGATCGACGAGACCATGGCTGTCTGGTTCGTGTTCGCGGTACCCCTGGTGATCATGTTCTTCGCGCTGTTCATGGAGCGTGTGGAAACCAAGTTGCGTCACGTCGCGGTCCAGGAGACCGACGTGGAGGAGTTCCTCGAGTCCGCCCGGCCCGACGAGGTTCGCGCGCTGTACGGGCACGGCATCGGCCGCGCGCTGGAGCTCTTCCGGCTGCGCAGGCTGGGCGGCCGAAGCGCCACCAAGCCGCGCGGTCGCCGTGGCGACGACTAGGCGATAAGGTCGTCAAGCTGCGACAATGCCCCTGACCGACCCTTTGTCGGGGGACGTGCCACAGTGTTGCAACGGCGAGGCGCCGAGGCTTTCGTGGCCAACGCCCTACACTGGATGTGGTGATCGGCAGCTCGCACACGCGGGCGCCGAAAGGTGGAAACAGGAGGACCGAGGTGGATGAGACCCTGGCCCGTGCGGGCATTTTCCAAGGGGTCGAGCCGGCCGCCGCGGAAGCGCTCGCACAGACGCTGGAGGCAGTGGACTTCCCGCGGGGGCACGTGATCTTCGCGGAGGGTGAGCCCGGGGACCGGTTGTACATCATCCAGTCCGGCAAGGTGAAGCTCGGCCGCAAGTCGCCCGACGGCAGGGAGAACCTGCTCGGGATCTTCGGCCCGTCCGACATGTTCGGCGAGCTGTCGATCTTCGATCCCGGCCCGCGCACGTCGACGGCGACCACGGTCACCGAAATTCGCGCGGTGACGATGGACCGGCCCGCGCTGCGCCAGTGGATCAGCAACCGTCCGGAGATCGCCGAACAGCTGCTGCGGGTGATAGCTCGACGACTGCGCCGCACCAACGGCATGCTGGCCGACCTGATCTTCACCGACGTTCCCGGCCGGGTCGCCAAGGCGCTGTTGCAGCTCGCGCAGCGGTTCGGCAGCCAGGAGGCGGGCTTGCTGCGGGTGACCCACGACCTCACGCAGGAGGAGATCGCGCAGTACGTCGGCGCCTCCCGCGAGACCGTGAACAAGGCCCTCGCCGATTTCGCCCACCGCGGCTGGCTGCGGCTGGAAGGCAAGAGCGTGCTGATCCTCGACCCCGAGCGGCTGGCTCGCCGGGCGCGCTAGGACCGCCGCTTGTAGAACGTTCGACGAGAGGTCGGGCGCCGCCCCCGACGCGGCGCACCGACCTCTCGTTTGTGCGTGGATCATCCCCCGACGATCCACGCTCCCCGCCCTCCGGGTGGGCCCCGACCCGTGTGACCGGAGGGAGTCTTGCGGCGGGGCCATCAACGCTGCTGTCGGACCCGCGGGTGAAAACCATCCCACGGACCCCTGCCCCCACTTCAAGAGATTTCGCGGTAGGGGACTCTTGTGGGGGACGTTCCGTTGCCTGGAGTTGCCGCTCTTCAGGGTGACTGTTATCCGACCGATATATACCCAGTACCGGGGTGTCGTAAACCACCGGCAATAAAGTGGTACCTCCGTACCAAATTTGCCACACTGGTACCCATGTCCCACTCCGCCGGTCTCTCCGACTACCGCGCCGCGCTCACCACGCCCGGCGCGCGTGGCCCGGTGTTGGCCGCGCTCATCGGCAGACTGCCGATCGCGATGGTCGGACTTTCGCTGCTGCTCTACGTGCAGCGCTCCACCGGTTCCTTCGCCATCGCGGGCCTGGTGTCGGCCGCGACGCTGGTCGGCGTGGCCATCGGGTCGGTCACCCAGGGTCGAATCATGGACCGGGTCGGACCGAGCCGCCCGCTGCTGCTGGTCATCGGCGTGTTCGCGCTTTTCGTCACAGCCAGCGTGTTCGCTGTCGAGGCGCGAGCCAGCGCTGGGGTGCTCATCCTGCTCGGCCTGGGGGTCGGCCTGTTCGAGCCGATGATCGGGTCGGCGTCACGGGCGATGTGGACCCGGCTGGTACCCGCGGGCCCGGTCCGCGACGCCGCGCTCGCCTACGAGGCGATCAGCATGGAAGTCTTCTTCATCCTCGGGCCCGCCATAGCCGGTGTGCTCATCGCCGTGCCATGGCCGGGCACCGGGGTGGTCGCGGGTGCGGCCTGCATGGTCATCGGCGGCATCACCTTCGCCCTGACCCCCGTCATCCGCGGATTCCGACCGGATCGCCGTGACGTCGCGGGCAAGGGCCTGCTCGGCGCGATGGCCAGCCCCGGCATGCGCACCGTGACACTGGCGGCGTTCGGTTTCGGCGTGACGATCGGATTCGTCGAGGTGGCGATACCCGCTGCCGCGACGAACGCGGGCAACGCCCCGGCCGGTGGGCTGCTCCTCGGCCTCTGGTCGATCAGCTCGGTCATCTTCGGCGTCCTCTACGGGGTCCGGCCGTGGCCGCGTCCCATGCACCTGCGGCTGCCCGCGTTGCTCGGCGGATTCGCCCTGATGGTCTCGGTCCTGGCCATCCCGTCGACGCTGCTCGGCCTGGCGGGCGCGATGCTGCTGGCGGGCACCCTGATCACCCCGCAGGCGACCGCGCACTCGGCGGCGCTCGAACTGGTGACACCGCAGGGGACGGCCACCGAGGCGTTCGGCTGGATCGTGACGGCGGTGACCTTGGGACTCGCCCTCGGACAGTCGGTGAGTGGGCAGCTCGTCGAACACGTCAACGTGTGGTCGGCGTTCCTGGCGGCGAGCGTGGCCGGACTCCTGATCGCCGCGGCGGTGTACGCGCGTCGCGGCACAGTGGCGTCGGCGAGTGCCGTCGCTGAAGCACCGGTATCCGCCTCGGCGACGCGCTAAACCTCGTTCGAGGGAGTCCTGTGGATAGATTCCCGTGAGTGTCGGCCGGTGCCGCTAAATTCGCGGACATGGACCTGACGATCACCACCGCCCACCTCGCCGCCGCGGCGGCTGACCTGGTTCGGCTCGTGCCGGGCAAGCTCGTCGACCCGGTGCTCGGCGGGCTGTTGCTCACCGCGACTCCCGAGGGCGTGGTACTCGCGGCCAGCGATCGGGAACGGTCGGCGCGGATCACCGTCGACGCGCTGGTGCACACCGAAGGTCAGGTCCTGGTGCCCGCGAAGCCGCTGGCCGAGACGATGCGGGCGCTGGAACAACCGCAGGTCCGGCTGGTGGTCGAGGGGACGCGGCTGGCGATCCGGGCCGAAGGTGCCCGGTTCGCGCTGCCCTTGCTCGACGTCGATCTGCATCCAGGGGTGCCCGCGCCGCCGACGGAGTGCGGCGCGGTGTCGGGCGCCTTGTTGTCGTCCGCGTTGGCGACGGTGGCCGCCGCTGCCGCGCGGGACGAAGCGTTACCGCTGTTCACCGGTGTCCGGGTGCGCTCGGAGGGCGAAAGCCTCACGCTGCGGGCAAGCGACCGCTACCGCATGGCCATCGCCAAGGTGCCCTGGCGACCGGGCGCCACCGAGGTCGACGCACTGGTGCCCGCGACCCTGCTCGCCGAAGCGGGCAAACAGGTCGGCGGGTCGGTCCGGCTCGGTCTCGACGCCAACCGAATGTCCCTGGCCTGGGACAACACGGTGGTCACCACCGCGATCCTCGACGGCTCGTTCCTCACCGAGTCGAAACTCGCGCTGTCCGCCGTCGACACCCACATCGACGTCGACGCGGACGCCCTCACCGGCGCGGCTCGCCGCGTCGCCCTGTTCACCGATCCACGCGGTGTCCTCCAGATCGAGGTCGGCGATTCCGAACTCCGCCTGCGCACCGCGGACCGCTCTGCGGGAGAGGCGGAGGAATCCGTCAAGGCGACCATCAGCGGCGGCCGCACCAACCCGTCGTTCCAGGCCCGCTACCTGATCGACGCCCTGCGGCCCTTCGCGGGCGGCCGAGTCCACCTCGCCGTCCAACCGGGAATGCGCGCCACCATCTGCACCTCGCCCGAGCCGGGGGAGGTGGAAGTGACCTACATCGTGATGCCCATGCTGCCGCCCAAGACGTGAGTCCCGGGAACTGCCGCCAACGATGACCTTGGCGAGCTCCACGGTGCCGTGTGGTCGGCTTGCCACGGTCGTCAGCCACGAGACGGCAGGTCGGGTGATTGACCTGCTCATCGGTGGCCTCAGTGGGTGGTGGACGACACCATCGAGCCAATACGACTGGCGGCGATGAGGACTGCTGGCTGTCCGGCTCGGACGTTCCGTGCGAGGCGGACCGAGCAGTTCTGCCAGCGAGGGGTTAGCCGCGCTCACGTAGATAGGCGAGTTGGGCCGTGACCGACCACTCGGCGGGAGCCCACAGGGCGCGGTCGACATCGGCGTAGACGAGTTCGACCACCTGTCGGGCGGTTGCGTCTTGCCCGAGTTCGGCGAGGGCAGCGCGGATCTGGTGGAGGCGTTGTTCGCGATGGGCGAGGTACTGGGCGGCGACGGCGGCCAGATCAGGGAGGTCAGGGCCGTGGCCGGGCAGGGCCACGGTGCCCGCAGGTCGTCCGGCCAGTGTGCGAAGCGAGTCGAGGTACTGGCCGAGTTCACCGTCCGGCGGTGCGATGACCGTGGTGCCTCGACCGAGCACGGTGTCGCCGGTCAGTACCGCCTGGGTTCCGCCGTGCGCGAGGGCGAAACAGAGGGAATCGGCGGTGTGGCCGGGGGTGTGCACGACTTCCAGGTCCAGCCCGGCCAGCGCCAGGACCTCACCATGCCTGAGCGGGCCCTCCCCCTGGCAGAGAGCCGGGTCGAAGGCGCGGATGGGCGCTCCGACCTTGTTCGCCAGCCACGGCGCACCCTGACCGTGGTCGGCGTGGTGGTGCGTGATCAGGATCGACTCCACCGTCCCCGCCGCGGCGATGACCCGTTCGAGGTGGGGCTCGTCGGCGTAACCGGGATCGACCACCACACAAGTCTCGGAGCCGGGCGCGCGCAGCAGCCACGTGTTGGTGCCGTCGAGCGTCATCGTGCTGGGATTGTCCTCCAACAGCACGGAGGCGAACGGTGTGACAGCACGGACGACGCCATAAGCGGGATGAGTCACCACAACTCCAGTCGTTCATCGGACCCCACCTCAACGTAACCAGTGTTCACGGCCTGGAACACACCAACCGGCAGGCAATGGTGTCCGATCGCGCGGGGGCTTGCTGGTCGTAGGGTCTGGGTGTGCGCGAACTACCTGAGGAACTGGTGCTGCCCGAGGGCTTCGTCCCTGCCGAACCGCCGCGTGAGGTCGCCGTTCCGCGCGATGCGGCGACGGTGATGCTCGCCAGGGACAGCCCGGGCGGGCTGGAGGTGTTCTTGCTGCGACGAGTCGTGGGCATGGCGTTCGCCGGTGGGATGACCGTGTTTCCCGGCGGCGGAGTCGACCAGCGCGACGCGGACACCTCGGTCGACTGGCATGGGCCCGACCCGGTCTGGTGGGGACAGCGGTTCGGCTGCGAGCCCAGTCTGGCTCGCGCGCTGGTCTGCGCGGCGGTTCGGGAGACCTTCGAGGAGTCCGGGGTACTGCTGGCCGGTGCGGACGGGAACAGCGTGGTCTCCGACGCCCGTCCGTTCCACGACGCCCGGCGACAGCTCGTCGACCGTGAGCTGTCGTTGGCGCAGTTTCTCAGCGACAACGCGCTGGTCCTGCGCGCCGATCTGTTGCGGCCGTGGGCGAACTGGGTCACTCCCGCCGAGGAACCCCGTCGATACGACACCCGCTTCTTCCTCGCCGCCATCCCCGTCGGGCAGACCGCCGACGGTGCGACAACCGAAGCTCAGGACGTCGCCTGGCAGCGGCCCGCCGAGGCAATTGACGACTGGAAGCAGGGTAGGCGCGGCCTGCTTCCGCCGACCTGGATAGCTCTGGCCGAACTGGACGAGTGCGACACCGTCCACAGCGCGATGACCACGAGCCGCAGCTTCGACAAGATCATCCCCAAGGTCGTCCGAGACGGCACCCGCCTGCGAGTCGTCCTCCCCGACGACCCCGCGTACGCAGCCGCTGTCAGCCACCTCGACGCCAGTCCCGACGACGAACTTCACCACCCCTGACGACGCCGAACCGCAGGAAGACGCCGGCCGACCGCGGACGCGGTGACTCGTTGGTTCACATGAGGTCGGTGATGCGAGCGCCCGACCGAATTACCGGCAAAATGGAGGCCATGAGTCAACCTCTGCGGGTCGGGCTGGTCGGTGCGGGACCGTGGGCGCAGGCGGTACATGCCCCTGGGCTGGCGCACCACCCGGCGACCGAACTGACGGCTGTCTGGGCGCGACGGCCGGAAGCCGCCGCCGAGCTGGGTGCGCCGGTCGCCGCGGACTTCGATGAGTTGCTGTCCTCGGTCGACGCGGTGTCCTTCGCCGTGCCGCCTGCGATCCAGGCCGAGTTGGCGGTGCGCGCGGCGCGGGCGGGCAAACACGTGCTGTTGGAGAAGCCGATCGCGGGTTCGGTCACCCAAGCCGAGGATCTCGCCACTGCGATCGCGGACGCGGGCGTGGCGTCGATGGTGGTGTTCATCCGGCGGTTCGCCGGCGAGACGATCGACTGGCTGGATGACATACACGCCGTTGACGGGTGGGCGGGCGCCAACGCGCGCTGGCTGTCCGGCGCGTTGCTGGGCGGCGAATACTCGGGATCGGTGTGGCGCCACCAAGGCGGCGCCCTCGCCGACATCGGGCCGCACGTGGTCGATCTGCTCGACGCCGCGCTCGGCCCGGTCACCGACGTCCTCTCAGCGCACGTGAGCGAACCAGATCTGTGGAATGTCGTCCTGCGGCACGAGGGCGGCGCGACGAGCACGCTCACCCTGTCGATGCGGCTGCCGATGCGCCCGACCGTCACCGAGATCTCGGTATACGGCGAACACGGCTACCGCGCGGTGACCGGCCGCGCCACCAGCGGTCAGGATGCCTACGCCGTGCTGCTGGATGAGTTCACCGCGATGATTCGCGACGGCCGCACCGAACATCCCCTGGACGTTCGCCGAGGTCTGCACATTCAGCGTGTCCTGGACGCCATCGCCGCCAAGATCGCCTGATCCGAGCACGGTGGCGGGGGG
>JALZNB010000260.1 GCA_030857905.1 Actinomycetota bacterium | reverse complement strand
GCCTCGCTGAGCACCTCCAGCTCGGTGACCATCAGCTCGATCGCGCCGGTGGGCAGGTCGGGGTTGTCGTTGCCGCCGGGGCGCGTGGCGACCTCGCCGACGACCCTGACGCAGAACTCGGCGCGCAGCCGGTGCGCCCGCTCGGCCATCTCGCCCTCGCGGAAGACGGCCTGGGCGACACCGGAGGCGTCGCGCAGATCGATGAAGATGACACCGCCGTGATCGCGCCTGCGGGCCACCCAGCCGCTGAGGGTGACGGTCTGCCCGGCGTGCTCGGCCCGGAGGGTCCCGGCCTCGTGCGTGCGGATCACGGGTTGCGCTCTCCTGTCCAAATCATGGGACGGTCCGACGAGTCGAGACTCGGATCAGGCCGCGTGGTGGAGGTCAGGCTAACCAACAGCCGGGGGCGCCCGTCCAGCAGGTTTACCGCGCGTACCCCCGCCCATACCCTGAGCGGAGGCTGTGGGGGCCCAACCCACGAAGTGAACCTTTTAGTGGCTGGTTTTAACCCAATCAGAGGTATAACCTCTCCGGCAGATGCCCTATTTGGTCACCGCAGGCAGCGATTTGGTTACCCATTAATTAACACTGCGGCTACCAATGGGGGCGGCCACGACGTAATGTGACCAGCAGGGCGTAAGGGGTAACCCCAGGGAGTGAACATGGGTAGCGGTATCACCCGCGAGCCGGTTCGAGAACTTCACCAGAACGGGAGTGTCCGCCATGTGATGACGGCAGAACAGCCGGACTCCCTGGTGGCCGACGCGTTCCCCACCGCGCTGAGGGCGGCGATCCAGGCCAGTGGACTGAGCTTGGACCGCATTCAGTATCGGTTGCGGGCGCGCGGTGTCTCGATCAGCGTGACCGCACTGAGCTACTGGCAGTCCGGCAGGCGCAGACCGGAACGAGCCGAGTCGCTGGCCGCGCTCGGTCACTTGGAAGAGGTACTCGGCGTCCCGACCGGGTCGCTGATCGCGCTGCTCGGGCCACCTCGGCCGCGCGGCAGGGTCAACCGCGAGTCTTCGCGACTGACCATCGAAGCGCTGTGGGGCAACAGCGAGCCGCTGTCGCACCTGCTCAAGCGGGTCGACTACGCGACGGACGCGCCGCTGACGAAGATCAGCCAGCACGATCGCATCGAGATCGCCGCCGACCGCGGCGAGAAACTGCTCAGCGTTCGCCAGGTGTTCCGCGCCGAACGTGACGGCGCCGACCGATCACTGCTCGTCTACGACCTGGAGACGCCCGGACGACCGTTCCCGGACATCGTCGCGGGCGACACCTGCCGCATCGGGCGGGTCGCGCACGACCCCGAGGCGGGCCTCGTCGCCGCCGAGGTGCTCCTCGATCAGCCGCTCAGCCGGGGCGAGACCTCGATCGTGGACTACGAACTGCGCCACCCCGGCGCACCGTACTCGCGCGGCGACGACACCTACTGCCGCAAGTTCACCAGCCCGGTGCGCGAGTTCGTCCTGGAACTGCGATTCGACCCTGGTGCCCTGCCCGCCTACCTGGAGCAGTACACAGTGGACCTTGAGGACCAGGTGATGAACCGGCGCAAGTTGGACGTCTCGCTCGACGGCAAGGCGCACGCGGTGGCGCTGGACTTCGGCCCGGGCATCCTGTGCGTGCGCTGGGAGTGGCCGGACTAGACAGACTGTTCGATGCGGTACGAGCAGGACGGCGAGCGGGTGGCCGTCCTGCTCGTGCGTTATCCGCCGAACATCCCCCAGCCGGTGACCGTCAGGGTGAACACCGCCGAGCCGATCTTCCCGTGCTCATCGGTCGCGGTGACCGTCACCTGGTAAACGCCGGGTTCGGTGGTGCCCGATGTGAAGATCCAGAGCTGGCTGGTGCCACCCTCGGGTAGCGACGTGGGGCTCAGCGTGACGCGAGCGCCGTCCGGCACGCCGGACACAGCGAGGCGCGCGGAGTCGGTTCCCCGGAAGCTCACCCTGGTCTGGGCCAGGTATCCGGGCTGTGCCGAGTCGGCGGACGGCGTGAGACCCACCCCGATGGCGTCCGGCGGAGTCAGGTCGGGCACCTCGACGGTGAGCGAGAGGTAGGCGCGAACCGCGTGCCCCGATGCGTCGCACGCGGTCACCGTGACCGGGTAGACGCCCGCCGCCGTGTCATCGGCGACCGCGACGCCGAGCTGGGCCGAGCCGCCCGCGGTCACCACCGACGGCTCGAAGGTCGCGATGGCGCCGTCTGGCAGCCCAGAGGCGACGAAGGACAGGGAGGCGAGGCTTTCTCCCGGATGTGTACTGATCGCGATCGTCACCCCACCAGGCCGTCTGACCTGCGCGGACGCGGGTTCGACCGCGATGCTGTAGTCGTCGGCGGTGCCAGTCGAGTCGAGGAACGGATCGAACGCGTAAGCCACGACCTGATCTCCTTCAGCACGCGGACGGCGAGGTGGAGATCACAATGGTGTTGTGGACGGGCAGATAGCAATACGTACGTGATGCAGTACGGGTACGGATCTCAGTCGATGAGCGGCTTGCGCGTCGGGCGACCTGACCGACTGTGATCATCGGAGCGGTCGTGGCCGACCACGCCGTTGGCGATGAAGTCGCCGGTGCCGGTGGTGATGTCGAACAGCGGCGACTCGATACCGAGTGACTCCACCGCGACCACGTCCAGTCGCGCCCCCGACTTGATGGCCGCGCCCTCGATGGAGCGCTTCGCGATCGCGGCCGGGTCGACGGTGTGGAACAGCCGCAGATGCTCGGCGAGACCGCCGTCGACGCGGACGCACGCCTTTCCGTTCGGTGCCCGCCTGTCCTCCACCGCGTAGTGGAAACCGAAAGCGCCCAACGCATCGCGCACCGCCGCGAGGGTTCGTGTCCCGAGGTTGGGCAGGCGCAGGATGCGGTGACCGAAGGTGCCGTCGGCGTCGACAACGCCCGCGAGCACACCCTTGCGCCACTCGTCGGACGGTTCGGCGGGCCATTCCACGGGCAGGCTCACCGCGAGATCGCCACCGAGGTAATCATCGATCCGCGTACGGACCTCTTCCGGCGGGGCCGCGCTGTCGTCGCCGCGCGCCACACCGCACAGGTACCCGCGCCGGTAGTCGACGGTGTCCTTGGGCGGCGCCGCGAATCGGCCGGTGCCCATGAGCTTGTTGCCCATGGTCAGATACGGACGCCTGCGCGCGCCGGACATCTCCCCGACGACGTGTTTCCAGCCGCGTTCGGTGAGGAACCGGTGATCACCGCCCGCGATGAGAGTGGTGCCGTCGGCGAGGGTGACCCGGTAGGCGGGCTTGACCGTCGACCAGTGGTCGCGGACCTCGGTCGGCACGTACCGGCGGTAGTTGCCGCGCCGCTCGGTTCCGTACACCAGATCGTCCACCTGAAGCCTGGCGATCGGCTTTGTACTCCCGTCCGCCATGAGGATGGGGGTGTCGCCGTGCAGGCGGCAGCCACCCAGGTATGGGTCCGTCCGGCGCGCGGGTTCCGGCGGACGTACAGCCGGAAGCGTCTGTTGCTCCACGTCGACCCGTTGTCCGTCCCCTCGCACGTCAATAGTCGAACACATGTTCGAACAAACCGCAATGTCCGACCCCCACGCGCCGAGTCGCCCGGGACACCCCGATCGGACACCCCTGAAACACGGCGAACCAGCAGCGCGGTCGCCGTGCCCGTACGTACGCTGCGCAACGGTTGTCGTCGACGGACAGGAGTTCCCCGTGTCACTCGATCAGGTTCTCGATTGGCTGGGCACGGAGGCGTTCACGCTGTTCGGCGCCGCCACCTCCCGGATGGAGGTGATCGGGTTTCTCACCGGCGCCCTGTGCGTGTGGCTGGTAGCCAGACAGAACCCGTGGAACTGGCCGATCGGCATGGTCAACAACGTGGCGTTCTTCCTGCTCTTCATCACCGCGGGGATCTACGCGGACGCCTGGCTGCAGATGGTCTACCTCGCGCTCGCGATCTACGGGTGGTGGGCGTGGTTGCGGGGCGGTGACCGACACAGTCATCTGCCGGTGTCGCGGACGACGTCGAGCCAGTGGCGGGTGTTGGGCGCGGTCGGCGTGCTGGGGACAGGGGCGTTGACCTGGATTCTCATGGAGGTCACCGATTCGACCGTGCCACTGCCTGACGCGATCACCACCGTCCTGTCACTGTTGGCGACCTGGGGGCAGGCGCGCAAGAAGGTGGAGTGCTGGTGGCTGTGGATCGCCGCCGACATCATCTACATCCCGCTCTACGGGTACAAGGAACTGTGGCTGACCGCCATCCTCTACGTCGGCTTCATCGCGTTGTGTGTGCTCGGCCTGCGGTCGTGGACCAAGGATTTGCGGTCAAGTCCGGCCTCGGTGCCCGCGTGAAGTACCGGCACGCCTTGGTGCTCGGCAAGTTCTATCCGCCGCACGCCGGGCATCATCATCTGATCAGGACGGCGGCGGCGTCGGCGGAGCGCACCACCGTCGCCGTCCTGGGCTCCACAGTGGAGTCGACGCCGATCACGGACCGGGTGCGCTGGCTGGCCGAGGAGCATGCCGACGACGCCGGGGTGGTGGTCGTCGGCGATCTCGACGATCACCCGATGGACTTCCACGACGACGCCATCTGGAATCTGCACATGACCGTGATCCGTTCGGCGCTGTCCCGTCGCGCGATCGGTGACGGCGTGCCCGCGGACGCGGTCGTGGACGCGGTGTTCACCAGCGAGGACTACGGCCAGGAACTCGCCACCAGACTGGGCGCCAAGCACGTCTCGGTGGACCCCGATCGGGTGCAATTCGCGGTGTCGGGCACCGCGATACGGGCCGATCCGCGGGCGAACTGGGGCGCGTTGGCCGCCGCGACACGGCGTGGGCTGGCCGCCCGGATCGTCGTCGTCGGCGCCGAATCGACGGGAACGACAACGCTGTCGAGAGCGTTGGCAGAACACTTCGGGGCGACGTGGGTACCTGAGCACGGCAGGTCGCACACCGAGGAGAAGTTCGCGGCGGCACAGGCGCTCGCCGCCGCGACCGGAGAACGCGAACCAACCGTGGACAGTCTCGTGTGGACGGTCGGCGATTTCGCCGACGTCGCGCGCCGCCAAGCCCACGCCGAGGACACCGCGGCGGGAGAGACGCCGATCCTGGTGTGCGACAACGATTCCTGGGCCGCGACCATCTGGTGCGAGCGATACCTCGGCACGCGGGACACCGACCCGATGGTCGCCGACGCCGTAGGCGATCGCAGGCCCGCCCTCTACCTTCTCACCGACCACGTCGCCGTCCCCTTCGACCAGGACGGCTGGCGCGACGGCGAGCACCTGCGCGAGTGGATGACGGCCCGGTTCGCGCGCGGGCTCCGCGACCGCGGCGTGCCCTGGGTCCTGCTCACCGGGCACCGCGAGCACCGCCTGCGCCACGCCATCCGGGTGTGCGAAGAGATGCTGGCGGGCCACTTCACCTACGCCGACCCGCTCTAGGCACCCAGCACCACTGTCCTGAGAGGATGGCGCGGTGGAAGACTGGGAGACCCAGCCTATCCCTCGGGTCCGCGAGGGCAGGCAGGCCAACGAGACCGGTGGCGCGACACCCGCCCGCCGTGGGCCCGCGCCGAAGCCGGACCCCCAGCGAGCCTCCGAGCCGGACGCCGATTCCGTGCCGGCCAAGCGGACCGGTCATGGCCATGGTCACGGCCACGGACCGGCGCGACCGGTGTCGCGTCCGGTCCGCACGCTGTTGCTGGCTCTGCTGACGCCCTTCGCTCTGGCCGCGGCGATCGGCATGGCGTTGCTCTTTCCCACCGGAGACGGACCTCGGGGATCGGGCAACAACCAGCAGCCGATCCACGGCGCGATCACCGCCACCGAGTCCGGCTCGTGCACCGCGGGCACCGACTCCGGTGGCGATCAGTGCCTCACCGTCACCGTCGAGATGACCGACGGCGCGGCCGCGGGCAGCGACATCCGCACGACCGTGCCTCTGGAGCCCAGCACGCCCCGGTTCGCGGTCGGCGACGACGTGGTGTTGTCCTACGGCGGCGGGGACCCACTCAGTGGTCAGTCCTACCAGCTTGTCGACTTCCAGCGTGGCGCCCCGCTGATCGTGCTCGCCGCGCTGTTCGCCGTGGCCGTGCTCGCGCTCGGCCGCTGGCAGGGGCTCAAGGCCCTGGCGGCGCTGGGGCTGAGCTTCGTGGTGCTGCTCCTGTTCGTGCTGCCCGCGATCATCGGCGGCGAGAGCCCGCTGCTGGTGGCCATCGTCGGCGCGGGCGTGATCATGTTCGTCGTCCTCTATCTGACGCACGGTCTCTCCGCGCGGACCTCGACGGCCGTGCTGGGCACCATGGTCAGCCTCGCCCTGATCGGCGCTCTCGGCGCGCTGTTCGCCGCCGCCGCCAAACTGACCGGCCTCGACGAGGACACCGCCATCCTGGTCGGCACCCTGGGACAGCCGATCGACACCAGGGGTCTGCTGTTGGCAGGCATCGTGATCGGATCGCTCGGTGTGCTCGACGACGTGACCGTCACCCAGACCAGCGCCGTGTGGGAGTTGCGCGCGGCCAACCCGGCACTGGGTTGGCGCGAGCTGTACGCGGCCGGGCTGCGCATCGGCCGCGACCACGTGTCCTCCGCGGTGAACACGCTGGTCATGGCCTACGCGGGCGCCGCGCTGCCGGTCCTGCTGTACTCGTCGATCTCCGGCGTGGGCCTGGGCACGATCCTCGGCTCGCAGTCCATCGCCCAGGAGATCGTGCGCACCCTGGTCGGCAGCATCGGCCTGGTCGCGGCCGTGCCCGCCACCACCGCGGTCGCGGCGTTGGTGGCGGTGCGCGAGCCCGCGGGGGGCGTCAGTCCAGACTCGCGACGAACCGGGTCACGGCATCGGGCTTGAGCCGCTGGGCGAGTGTGCCCGACGGCGCCACCGACGCGAGCCGGAACAGCGGCCGATCCGGCGCGGCCTCCCCCTTCGCCTCGGCCCGAAGCTGTGCGACCAGCAACTGGGAGAAGACCAGCCCCGAGGTGTTCTCACTGCCCGCCAGCACGTCGGCCAGCCTGCGCAACACCAGAATGCCCAACTCCCGACCACCCGTGCCCGAGTAGACGGCGAGCGACAGGTTGACCGTTCGACCGGACTCGCCGACGAGCAGGCCGATCGTCCGCATCCCGCGCACGTCTGTGACCAGCAACTCCATCCGGTCGGCGCGGTGCAGGTCGACGACCTTGTCGCCGATCGTGTGGGCCACCACCCGGTGCCCCTGTAGCCAGACCCGACGGCGCCCGGTCGCCCACGCCATCGCGCCGAGCAGCACCGTGATGACAGCGGCGGTGATCAACCCCGGCACGCGACCGCCGACGAGACCGACAACACCGCCGACCGCGGCGCCGAAGACGAGCGCCACCACCGCCGAGACGCAGCCCCGACGGCGCGAGGACTCGGTCATGGTCAGGGGGATGCGTTCCGGTTCGACGGCGGGTCCCTGGGGAAGGTCGCCCATAGTCAGATGCCCCGCCCCCGGCCGAGGTGCGACGACTTCGGGTCGGTCAGATCGATCATGCCGGTGAGGAACGGGTTGCTGACGCGTTCACGCCCGATCGTCGTTGTCGGCCCGTGGCCGGGCAGCACGACCGTCTCGTCGTCGAGAGAGAGCACCTTCGTGCGCAACGATTCGGTCAGCATCGCCATCGATCCACCGGGCAGGTCGGTGCGGCCGATCGAGCCCGCGAACAACGTGTCGCCGGAGAAGAACAGTTGACCGCCCTCGTCGGTGGTCGACCGGAAACCGACCGACCCCTGGGTGTGGCCGGGCGTGTGGTCGACGGTCATCAGCAGCCCGGCCAGGTCGAGTTCGACACCGTCGGTCATCTCCCGCACCTCGCGCGGCTCGCGCAACTGGAGGTCGCCGAAGAACGCGGCGGCCTCCGCGCTCACCCCCCGCAGCGGGTCGCCGAGCAGGTGACGATCATCCGGGTGAATCCAGGCGGGCACGTCGTTTCCGTCGCACACCGGTGTGACGGAATAGATGTGGTCGAGATGGCCGTGCGTCAGCAGGACCGCGACCGGCGCGAGCCGGTGCTTGCGCAACGCCTCCGCGATCGGCTCCTCGGCATCCTGACCCGGGTCGATGATCACACACGGACCACCTTCCCCGGGCGCGACGAGAAAGCAGTTGGCTTGAAAGGCCCCTGTCGGAAAGCCTACGACGAGCACCGGTGAACCTCCGGTCTGCGAATTCTTGGCTTCTTCTCAGCCTAGTGGCCGCTACCACCACGCGGTTCTTACCGGGGTCCCCATAGACTGCCCGCCTGCGAAG
>JALZNB010000243.1 GCA_030857905.1 Actinomycetota bacterium | reverse complement strand
GGGCGGTACGTCCACACGCAGCACGTCGGCGGTGACTCGATCGGCTTCGGTGCGCGGCGCGGGCGGCAGGAGCAGGCTGCTGCTTCCCTGCGGTCCCAGGCCGGTGGTGACCGCGCTGAGGCGCGCGCCCCGGCCCGCCCGGAGTAGCAGCGGTTCGTGCAGGGCCACGCTTCGCAGGCGTTGTTCCTCCACCGATACCGACCGTGTCGTCAACAGACCTCGGCGAACGCGCAGAGTGCCGTCGTCTTGGCGGGTCAATCGGTAGTTGTGGTTCTGCAATAGGTATGTCAACAGCGAAAACAGCACTGACAACACCAGGATAACCCCGGCCACCACGGCGACCGCGATTGTGACATCGGCGCGGGAGAACCAGCCGAAGACCGCCCTGATCGCGCCTATCTCGGACAGCTCGAGTTCGTTGGCGAGATTCATCAGGAACCCGACAGCGACACCAATGCCGATCACACCGGACAGCGTCAGCGGCGCGTAGCGGTACCAACGGTTCGACAGCGCCGAGATCGGTGTGCCCTCGGGATTCTCGGCCGTGTGCGCCGTCTCGGCCGGTGCGGGCCCACGCAGGAGCAACACCTGACGCAGTCGGTCCGACTCGGCGGCGGTGACCGCGTCGAGCACGACCCCTTCGCCCGAGGTCTTCTCCTGCTTGCCCGTGCCGACTCGGACGGCCGAGAGGCCGAAGAGCCGGTGGCCGAGCTTCGCGGTGAGGTCGACCGTGCGGACTCGATCGCGCGGGATCGACAGCCGTTTGCGCAGCACCACGCCCTTGTGCAGCTCGACCTGGGTATCGGTGATCCGATACTTCGTCGTCAGCCACGACAGCAGTCCGTAGAGAATGATGAGGACGACCGTGCCGACACCGGCCATCGTCCGCCAGAAGCTCACGTTGCCCAGAAACAACAGCGCGAACAGCAGCGGCAACAGCCCGAGCAGCTCGTTGAGCGGGCGAACGATGATCATGCGCGGGTCGAGTCGATTCCAGCCATCCACCCCCGCAGTCTGCCCGCCACCGGGGTCGGCCGCCGTCATCCCCGAGAACGACTCACCGCAGCCGCCGCCAGATCGGCCCGATCACGGCCGAGGCGAGCACCGCCAGCGGCGGTCGCGCCCGCTCCGGCGCCTCGGGAGCCGTCTCGGGCATCCCCCGGTAGACCAGGTTCAGCAACTGCCGGGCGACGCCCGGCGCGTAGACCCGGAGCAGCTCCATCGCCACCCCCTCGGGCCGCTGCACCACCTCGCCGTGGCCGCGCAACGCGCGCAGCACCATCCGCGCGGCACTGTCCGGGGAGAACGCGGGTGCGCCCCGGTAGGCGTCGGTGGCGCCGATCATGGGTGTGCGCACCAGCGGCATCCGCACCGAGCACACGGTCACACCGTCGGCCAGCAACTCCCGTCCGGCGGATCGGCCGAACGCCTCCAGCGCGCCCTTGGAAGCGAGGTAGGCCGAGAAGCGCGGGGTGTCGGTCTGCACGCCCATGGTGGTCACGTTGACGATCCGGCCGAAGTGACGGGCCCGCATACCCGGCAACAGTCCCAGGGTCAGCCGCAGTGGTGCGAAGAAGTTGAGCGTCATGGTGCGCTCGTAGTCGTGCAACCGGTCGACCGAGAGGTGCACCGAGCGGCGGATCGACCGGCCCGCGTTGTTGACCAGCATGTCGACCACGCCCAGGTCCTTGACCAGGGCGTCGACGGCGTCGGTGTCGGTGAGGTCGCAGGGGTGCACGGACGCCCGCCCGCCGCCTGCCTCGATCTCCGCGCGAACCTCGTCCAGCTCGGCCTGGCGTCGCGCGACCAACAACAGGACAGCGCCTTCGGCGGCGGCGGCCAGCGCGGTCGAGCGACCGATGCCGGATGACGCCCCGGTGACCACGATCCGCTTGCCCCGCAGCGACTCCGGTCGCAGCCGGGAGCGTTCGGGGTCGAGGTGCTCGGCCCAGTACCTGACCAGTGCGGGCGCGTACCCGGCGAAGTCCGGCAGGCTGACGCCGCTGCCCGCCAAAGCGGCCACCGTCGCGGTCGAGTCGAACACCGTCGGCAGGTCCAGGTGTGGCAGCACCTCCGGTGGCACTCCCAACTCGCGCGACACGGCCGCGGGCACGGCACCCACCTCACGGAGCGCGGGCAGCCGCACCGGCAGGCTCACGCGGACCCGCGGCGCCCCCATCGCGGCGGCGAGGGCGTTGACGACGTCGACCACACGCTGTTTGCCGTTGTGCGTCAGGTGGTGTGTGGTCCCAGACGGCGCGTTGAGGTGCATCAGGTGGACCATCGCGTCGACCACGTAGTCGACTGGGACCACGTTGGTGCCGCCCAAATCTGGCGCGATCAACGGCAGCGCGGACGGAAGCCGGGCGAGTCGGGCCAGGGCTGGCAAGAAGTAGTACGGGCCGTCGACCTTGTCCATCTCGCCCGTGTGCGAATCACCGACGACCGCCGCCGGTCGGTAGATTCGATATGGCACCCGATCCTGCTCGCGCACAAGGCGTTCCGCGGCGAACTTCGTGGCCTGATACGGCGAGTGGTGCCGCTGACCGAGGTCGAAGTCGGTCTCGGTGAACCGGCCGCGATGATCGCCCGCGACGGCGATGGACGACACGTGGTGCAGCAGCCCCGCGCCCGCGCGGTCGGCGAAGTCGAGGACGTGCGCGGTGCCGTCGATGTTCGCCGCGCGATTGGCCGCGTCGGATGCGGTGAAGTCGTAGAGCGCGCCCAGGTGGACCACGTGGTCGATGTGCCCGACGGCCTCGGGGTCGACGCCGAGGCCCGGTTCGGTGAGGTCGCCGATGACCGGGACGACCGCCTGCGGCCGCGACCACCCCGCCGCGGCCTCGTCCAGCTTCGGCAGCGACCGTTGGCGGACGAGCACGTGCACGGTGTCGACATCGGTCCGGGCGAGCAGTCGCGAGATCAGGGCGCGGCCAAGGAACCCGGTCGCGCCCGTGATGAAGTAGGTAGCCATCGTGTGCCTCCTCGGCACCGATTCTGGCAGTATCTACTCACTAGTAGGAAGAGTGGGTCCTAGCAGTCGACCTCGACAGAGGCGGCCATGACCGCGTCGCGCAGCGCCGCTCTCAATCGGCCGACGTCGAGCGGCGACAGGATCGCCGTCTCCCCTGGCGGCGCGACCAGCACCACGCGGCCCTGCCGCACGAAAATTGTCACCTCACGCTTGCGCCCTGTCAGGTCACGACAGCCGACCGACCATTCCTTGTGGCTGCTCACTGTCTCCACCCTCTTCGCCTCGTCGGCGGTGTCCGTCACTGTGATGACGCGAGCCGTAACGAGCTGTGACGGCAGAAGGTGACGAGTTCTCAAAATTTTACCCGGGTGACAGATTTCGACGTCGACCAACGTCGTGGTCCGCGGCGGGTTCGAGCCTCAGCCGGATACATCCTCGGTGACCACGACCCGGTAGCCGAGGCCGCGAACCGACTCCACCCGCACGCCGGGGGCGGCCTGTCGAAGGTGGCGGCGCAAGCGCTTGACGGCGGAGACCACGGCTTCGGTGTCGCCGACGTAGGTGTGGCCCCACACGTGCGTGGTGAGTTCGGCGAAGGTCCAGACCCGACCCGGATCGCGGGTCAGCGCGAAGAGCAGGTCGAACTCCCGGACCGACAGCGGCACCGTGCTGCCGCGCCAGGTGACCTCCCGCAGGTCGGCGTCCAGGCGCAACTCGCCGTACTCGACGACGCAGTGCGCGCGCATCTGACCCGGCTCGCCGCCGATAGTCGCCGGTTGTCTGTCCGAAGTGGACTCAAGGACGGCTCGGAGCCCATCAGTGTCGGGTAAGTAGAGCACCGCGATCCGTCCACCGGTGGCGCCCGCGACGGCCGCGAGTTGGTCGGCGGTGGTGCCGATGCACAACACCAGCGGAACGTCAACGGACCTGAGCACGCTGTCCTGGCTCATGCGCTCACCTCTGACCATCGGTGGAACCCGGCAAACCGTGATTCATTAACGGAATGTTCCGATCTCACGGGGGATTCGTTACAGATCGCCGGTCGCGACCCGGTCGACGGTCTTCGGCAGACGGCGAACTCGCGATCCGCGAAACTCGACCGGCGGTCGTCGCCGCAGGTCAGCGCCTTCTGCCCGGCGCGCGGTTCCGGTGAAACGGACAGGTGCCCCCCAAACGACCGGATAACGCCCTCATTTCGTCCTTCCAGCGACCAGGGGATGTCAGGCAGCGTGGGCTTCTGTAAGTCACCGCCGAACTACAGCCGGTACACGTGCGGCGCCCTGCCGCCAGGACGGAGCTAGCATCTTGTTACGAACACACCATCCGCGAAACCGAGGCCGAGTCCTACTCGGCCTCGGCGCCTCCCTGCTCACCACGCTGGGCCTGGTCGCTGTTCCGACCACGGCGACCGCTCAGCCCGGTCCGAGCGTGAAGATCGAGGCGTCGGTCGCGGCCGCCCTGGCGGACAGGGACAGCACGGACTTCTGGATTCTCTTCGACAAGCAGGCCGACCTCACCGAGCCCGCGAAGATCAAGGACTGGAACGCCAGGGGCACCGCGGTCGTCGACGCGCTGCGTCGCACCGCGGACGAGACCCAGGCGGCGGTGCGCGCCGACCTGGACACCGACAAGGTCGCGTACCAGTCGTTCTTCATCTCCAACGCCATCCACATCACCGACGGCTCATCCGACCTGGCCGAGTCGCTGGCCAAGCGCGGTGAGGTCGCCAACATCCTCCCGTCACGCAGCTACGAGCTGCCGACGCCGGAGAAGGGCGTGGAGCAGGCCGAGGTCAACGCGGTCGAGTGGGGCGTCGCGGCGATCAACGCCGACGACGTGTGGTCCACCTTCGGCGCCCAGGGTGAGGGCGTGGTCGTCGGCAACATCGACTCCGGCGTCCAGTTCGACCACCCGGCACTGGTCGGGAAGTACCGCGGCAACGGCAACAACGGGTCCTTCGACCACAACCACAACTGGTTCGACCCCTCCAGCGTCTGCGCGACCGCCGCGCCCTGTGACAACAACGGTCACGGCACGCACACCATGGGCACCATGGTCGGCGGCAACGCCGCCGACCAGATCGGCGTCGCGCCGGGCGCCCGCTGGATCGCGGCCAAGGGCTGCGAGTCGAGCGGCTGCTCGCAGACCGCGCTGCTGTCATCGGGTCAGTGGATGCTCGCGCCGACCGACCTGACCGGGGCCAACCCCCGCGCGGACCTCCGTCCGCACGTGGTGAACAACTCCTGGGGTTCGTCCAACGGCGCGACGATCGACCCGTGGTACCGGGCGACCGTCCAGGCATGGCGCGCGGCGGGCATCTTCCCGTCGTTCTCCAACGGCAACTCCGGCCCCGGCTGCAACACCTCGGGCTCACCCGGTGACAACACCGAGTCCTACGCCTCCGGCGCGTTCGACATCAACGGGGCCATCGCGTCGTTCTCCAGCCGCGGTCCCGGCGAGAACGGTGACATCAAGCCGAACCTGGCCTCCCCGGGCGTGAACGTGCGTTCCGCGGTGCCCGGCAACGGTTTCGGTGCCAAGAGCGGTACCTCGATGGCCTCCCCGCACACCTCCGGCGCGGTGGCCCTGATGTGGTCGGCGGCGCCGACCCTGGTCGGCGACATCGCGCAGACCGAAGCGCTGCTGGACAACACGTCCACGGACGTGAACGACCTGGCCTGTGGTGGCACCGCCGACGACAACCACGTCTGGGGCGAGGGCAAGCTCGACGCGTTCGCCGCGGTCGACCAGTCCCCGCGTGGCCCGGTGGGCACGGTGACCGGGGCGGTGACCGACTCGGCGACCAGCGCGCCGATCGCCGGTGCGACCGTTCGGGTGACCGGGCCGTCCAACCGCAACACCAGCACCGGCTCCGACGGGCGTTTCTCCATGACGCTCCCGGTCGGCGACTACACGGTGAGCACCTCTGCCTTCGGCTACGGCGACGGCAGCGGCACCGCGACCGTGACCCAGGGCCAGACCACCACCACCAATATCGCGATGACACCCGTGGAACGGCACACGGTGTCCGGACATGTCCGCGATGCCGCGGGCGTGCCGGTCGCCAATGTGACCGTCGCGGTGCAGACCGCCCCGATCGCGCCGGTCACATCCGCCGCGGACGGTTCGTACTCGATCCCGAACGTTCCCAACGGCGACTACCAGATCAAGGCGTCCGCGGGCGGTTGTAACGACCCGCAGCTCCTGAAGTTGACCGTGGACAGCGCGGAGACACTCGACTTCGCGCTGCCGAACCGTGGCGACTCCTTCGGTCACCACTGTGTGCTGGAAAACCCCGGGTACGTCGAAGCTGACACCCCGATCGCGCTGACCGGCGACTCGGCGGCGACCAGCGTCGCACTGCCGTTCGGCTTCTTCTTCTACGGTCGCACCTACCAGAGTGCGTGGGTGTCCACTAACGGCAGCATCAACTTCCTCGCCAGGAGCACCTCGCACAGCAACCACGCCATTCCGTCGACGTTGGCGCCCAACGCCGGGATCTACCCGTTCTGGGACGACCTGGTGATCGACGCGGGCAGCCGGATGATGACCAAGGTCATCGGCGAGGCGCCGAACCGCCAGTTCGTGATCGAGTGGCGCAACGCCCTCGTCTACCTGGCGCCGACCACCCGGCTCGACTTCGAGGTGGTGCTCTCGGAGAGCGGTGAGGTGTCGATGCGCTACCGCAACATCGACCCGGCGAACCCGCGAGAGGGAGGCAACTCGGCCACCGTCGGCATCGAGAACCACACCGGCACGGTCGCGCTGCAGTACTCGTTCAACGTGGCCACGCTGAGCGACTCGCAGTCGATCAAGTTCAAGCTCCCGGCCAACGGTGTGGTCTCCGGCAACGTCTCGGACTTCAACGACGAGCAGGCTGTCGAAGGCACCACGGTTCGCGCCATGCAGGGCGCGACGGCGGTGGCGACCACCACCTCGGACGCGGCGGGCAACTACCGCCTGCGCTTGCTCACCGGTGACTACACCGTCGAGTTCGCGAAGACGAACTACGTCACCAGTTCCGAGGCGATCACCATCGCCGCGGACGGGACCGTCAACGCCAACGCCAGGCTGCACACGCCACGCGGCGAGATGAGCACCGAGCCGCTGTCGTTCCTGGCCCAGTCCGGCCAGCTCAGGACGAAGACGCTGCCCCTGCGCAGCACCAGCGACCTGCCGCTGACCTACCAGGTGACGGAAAACGCGGCGTGGATGTGGACGGTTCCCGCGTCCGGCACGATCGCCGCGGGCGGCACACAGGACCTCACCGTCCGCGTGGACGCGAGCGGTATGGCTCCTGGCGTGCACCAGGCCAACCTGGTGGTCGCCACCAACGCGGGCCGGGTTCCGACCATGACGGTGCCGATCACCCTCGTGGTGCCCGCGTACCGCACCGGTGTCGACGTCGGCGGCGCCGCCGTCACCGACGGTGCCGGCGACGCGTGGGTCGCCGACCAGGGCTGGACTCCGGGCGGCTTCGGCTACCTGAGCCCCGGCCCGATCGTCACCACCAAGAAGGCGATCGCCGGTACCACCGACGACGTCCTGTTCCAGACCCAGCGGGAAAGCCCGGGCGGCTACCGCTTCGACGCCCTCCCGGCCGGGACCTACCAGGTGGAGCTGAACTTCGCCGAACTCAAGCCCGGAATCGAACCGGGCCGCCGGGTGTTCGATGTCTCCCTCAACGGCACTGCGGTGCTGCCGAACCACGACATCGTCGCCCAGGTCGGCGCGCTGGCCGCGAACACGCAAGAGTTCACGGTCGTCGTCGCGGAGGGTGGGTCGATCTCGATCGACCTCGCGGCCCTGCGCGGCAAGCTGCCGCCGGTGCTCAACTCGGTCAGGGTGACCCACCGCCCGGACCGGTAACCATCGGATAGCGAAAACATCGTGAGCGAAGAGGGCTCGCCGGGGACACCATGTCCCGGCGGGCCCTCTATTTGCGCGTCAAGCGTGCTGGTTCGCTGTGATGCTTCGATCGGCACGAACCCCGTCGACGCCGTGGGAGAGGTGTGTTTACAGCGACAGGCCTATATCCCTGGCCGCACTTTGTTTTTCAATAAGACGACTTACATCTTCTTGCTGCATATGTTTTCGAATGCCTCACGCAAATCCGCCGATTCTGGTAGTTGGCGTGCTTCGGCGGTTGACACCACTTCGGCCGCCCGCCAATAATTCGACGGCACGAGATGGCCGGACACGATGGCGCGCTGGGCGGCATCGCAGGCTTCGTCAAGTCGATCCGAGTTGAGCAGGATCAAGGCGAGGTCGAGGTTGGCCGATGAGGCCCGACGTGGCCACTTGCCTGTCGCTTCGCTCGGCTTGAGTCGGTCAATGATCTCTCGGGCGAAGCTTTCGGCCGCCGGATCGCCGACCCAGGCCAGCGTGGTGGCCAGGTAGGCCACTGACTTGTCCGGGTCATAACGGTAGTGGTGCTCCGGTTGTTCGGGTCGTTTCATCGGAGAAACAAGTTTACTGACACGTTCGATGGCGTTGTATGTTTCGCGCGGTTCCTTGAGTCGTGCCCATGCCCGGCCCTCTTGCGCGGCGGACTGAATGGCGATACTGCTTCCGGTGGGTGCGAGAGCACGCGCTGTACGCGATAGCTGAACAGCTTTGCGAAAGTCGCCTTCGGTCAGAACGCGCCAGGCTTCGGTCTCGTAGCACCACGCGCGAATTTCGTCATGTTCGGCGTGTTTCGCCAAACTCGCCGCCGTGCGCAAACGCGCGATTGCCGCGTGAGTGTGGTCAAGGTCTATGTGAACGGTCGCCGCCAACAGTGACAGCCAGGCGGAAATTACAATGAGACGTCGTTTTTCGGTCAGCGTCATGCGTTTGTCCATGAGTACACTGACCTGTGACAAATAGCTTCGCAGTCGTAGCAGCAGGATATCCGGCGGAGTGACCGGGTAGGCCATGGCCAATTTGTCGACAATAACTTCGAGTTGTGTCAGTGTCTCATTGCCCATGTCACTCGCCGAAACACGACGTACTAGCTCCAGTGCGGCAATTTCATCGTCTTCGCCACCGCTGAGAGAAGACAAGGACACAAGCGGGCTCGCCAGGATGGCGTCGACCTTGTGGCGTGCGGTTGCAAGCTGAGCCGCATGTTCTTGGTCCGCATGCGCCATCCGCGCTACTTCAAGTTGCCGATAGGCGGCAAGGAGTTGACCTTCCGCTTTTGTCAGTTCGTCGGCGACCTGCCAGAACCGTTCGTCGGCCCGCGCTCGGCCTTTTTCGATGTGTGCCACCGTGCTTCGATCACAAATGGCTGCCTTGGCGAGCTGGGCTTGGGTCAGCCCGGTCGCCTGGCGGAACGCGGCCAGACGCGCGCCGAGAGCGCGACGCTGTTCGGTGATCGCTGTCGCTTCTCGTGTCACGTGGCCCACGCTTCCAGTGTCGCAGTTCGCTCACCCTGGTCAAGCATAGTTGCAGGTGGCAAGCGGTGTGGCGACTCGGCCCACATACTTACACACATTCGTGACAACGGCTTGGATCGATCCCAGACACCTCGCACGTGGCGTCGGTGTGACCGAAGAACAAGCACGGATCGCGGAGGCACGGCAATGGACAAAGCCCTGAAAATCGGCGCGTGGGTCAACATCGGCGAGGATTGCGACATGAAGTACACCGTCCATGACCACGACGATGTCGATTTCCTGTCCGGGGAGCCGCCGAAGAGCTTCGAGTTTGTTTTCAAGGAGCAAAGTTTGGCCCGCTTCGTCGCATTGGCTACGCAAGCGCTGGCGAAAGCTAAAGCGATGCGTGACCAGGACGGCGAACCGGGAATCGACAGCGAATCGGTGCCAAGGTGAGCCGGAGCTGATGCTGCGGCGGTTCCCGGCGCGGCGTGAGCTGATGGTCGCTCCCCGACAGACCCAAGGCCGGTTTCCCGGCAGTCGTAGTGATGGAGGGCCCGCCGGGACACTATGTCCCGGCG
>JALZNB010000419.1 GCA_030857905.1 Actinomycetota bacterium | reverse complement strand
GCCTCGTGACGGTGCCGAGCGCGCCTCGCTGGGCGAGCGCGCGCACCGCGGCGGTGCCCGCGGCCCAGCCGTCGAGCACGAACCCCTCGTATCGATCGAAAGCGGGTGCCCGCCGGACTCGCACGGTGACCTCGGTGATCACGCCGAACGCGCCCTCGCTCCCCACGACGAGCTGGCGCAGATCCGGCCCCGCGGCCGAGGCGGGCGCGGTTCCGATCCGCCATGATCCGCGCGGCGTGGCGACCCGAACTCCTTCGACCATGTCCTCGAACCGGCCGTACCCCGCCGATGCCTGACCGGAGGACCGCGTCGCGGCGAACCCGCCGAGCGTCGCGCGTTCGAAGGACTGCGGGAAATGGCCCAGCGTGAGACCGTGTTCGGCGAGCAACCGCTCAGCTTCCGGTGCCACCACCCCGGCCTGGAACACGGCAACTCTGGACACCGGGTCGACTGAGACCAGTCGATCGAGCCGGGCCAGGTCGACCACGACAACGGCCCGGTTATCGCCGCGCAACGCCAGCACACCACCGACGACGGATGTGCCGCCACCAAAGGGAACCACGCCGATGCGGTGCTCGACACACACGTCGATCACCCGTTGCACCTCGTCCGGGTCGGCGGGCAGGATCACCGCGTCGGGAACCGGGATCTCACCTACTCCCTTGCGCCGCAGCAAGTCCAGATAGGACAGTCCACCGCCACGCCCCAGCCGGTCATCCCCGCCGAGCAGGACATGGTCGTCTCCCACCACCGACACCAGGGCCGCACGCGCGGCAGAGTCGAGAGCAGAATCGGGTACGACGAAGGTCGACGTCGGCGCACTCGGCGTGCTGCACGGCACGAGGCCGATGCGATCGCGCAGCCACTGGCTCGCGTGCGCGGGCAGGTCGGCCTCGGCGGCGCCGGACGGGGTCCAGCCCGCACGAACGAGCCGATCGATGTGGTCCACAGACAGAGTCACCACTAGAGTGTGACACATGACCGTAAAACGTCACATCTCGTCGTCGCCCAGTCGAGTCGGCGAGGACGCCGTACTGGACGCGGCCAGGGCGTGCGTGCTGGACCACGGCGTGCGGCGGACCACGCTCACCGATGTGGCGCGGCGGGCCGAAGTGAGCCGGATGACCCTCTACCGGCGGTTCCCCGACGTCCGCTCGTTGCTCTCGGCCCTCATGACCAGAGAGTTCGGCAGACAGCTCGCGCTGGCCGAAGCGTCGGTCGCCGACAGCCCGACCGCGCGTGACCGGCTGGTGGCAGGCGCCGTCACGGGGGTCGACGGGATCACCGACGACCCCATCATGCGGGCCATCCTCGAACACGACGGCGAACTGTTGGTGCCCTACGTGTTCGAACGGCTCGGTGGCACCCAACTGCTCACCGAGCAGTTCCTGCACGCCCAGATCGTCGCGGGCCACGAGGACGGTTCGGTACGCGCGGGCGACCCCGTCGTGCAGACCCGCGCGTTCCTGCTGGTGGTCCAGTCGTTCGTGCTCTCCCACCGACCGGCCACGGCCGGTGTCGACGCCGGGTCGCTGGCCCGCGAACTCACCCACATGCTTGACGCGTACCTACGACCGGAGCGGCGATGACCATCCGAACCAGCGCACTCAACATCGAACGACGCGCGAGCGACATCGACGCGCTCGCCACCGAGACCGTGGACGTCCTGGTGGTCGGCGGCGGTGTGACCGGCACCGGTGTCGCCGTCGACGCGGCGTCCCGCGGCCTGTCCGTCGCCCTGATCGAGGCCGAGGACCTGGCGTTCGGCACGTCCCGGTGGTCGAGCAAGCTGGTGCACGGCGGCCTGCGATACCTGGCGAAGGGCGATGTCGGCCTCGCCCGCGAGAGCGCCGTCGAACGCGGCATCCTGATGACCCGCACGGCCCCGCACCTGATCCGCGCGCTGCCGCAACTCGTCCCGCTGCACCCCGGCGTCTCCACGCGCACCGCCGCCCTCACCTACGTGGGCCTGACCGCCGGTGACGCCCTCCGCCGCGCCGCTCGTACACCGTCCGCACTACTTCCCCGTCCCCGCAAGGTTTCCGTGCCGGAGGCACTCGCTCTGGCGCCCGGTTTGCTCCGTCGAGACCTGCGCGGTGGCCTGCTGTCCTTCGACGGCCAACTCATCGATGATGCCCGCCTTGTCGTCGCACTCGCCCGCACGGCGGCGTCGCTCGGCGCCCGGGTGCTGACCAGGGTGCGAGCGGAGGCACTGTCCGCTTCGGGCGCCGACGTCGTGGACACCGTGGACGGCAGGTCGTTCTCGATCAGGGCGCGCGCGGTCGTCAACGCCACCGGCGTGTGGGCGGACACCCTGGTCTCATCGATCCGACTACGCCCGTCCCGCGGATCACACCTGGTGCTGGACGGCGCCGGACTCGGCATTGGCGGCACATCGTTGACGGTGCCGGTTCCCGGACACTTCGGCCGGTTCGTGCTGCTGCTTCCCCAGGCCGACGGACGGGTCTACCTCGGATTGACCGACGAGCCGGTGGATTCGGTCTCCGCCGTACCATCGGTCCCCCAGTCCGATGTGGACTTCCTGCTCGATATCGCGTCCTCGGTACTGGAGCGGAAGTTGCGCCCCGACGACGTGCTCGGATCGTTCGCCGGTCTCCGGCCGCTGGTGCGCTCGACCGGACGGAGCGCGGACCTGTCGCGACATCACGCGGTGATCAAGTCGGCAGGTGTGATCACGGTGGTCGGCGGAAAGTTGACGACCTACCGCAAGATGGCCGCCGACGCGGTCGACGCGACCGGGCTGCCTTGCGGCCCGTCGGTGACCCGTTCCCTCGCGTTGGTCGGCGCGGACTCCAGCGCGTCCCTTGTGGACGTTCCCCGGCGGCTGATCGCCCTGTACGGCGCTGAAGCCGGACGCGTACACGCCTTGGGAGAGCTGGACTCCACCCTGGCCGAACCAGTGGGCGACGGCTTGACGGTGACCGGGGCCGAGGTGGTCTGGGCGGTACGCAACGAAGGCGCGATGAGCACCGACGACGTGCTGGACCGCCGCACCCGGATCGGCTTGGTGGCGAAAGACCGCGCGGCGGCGCTGGAACGCGTCGACGACCTGGTAGGCCGAACTTTGGCCGGACTGACGCCTTAGTCCGTCCGCATGGTGAAACTCGGCGCCGTCGCGTTGAAGGCGGCGAGCAGGGTTCCCCACTGTGTCAGGAAGTACATGACTCCGGCCAGCACGTTGTCGACCGGCGCCCAGATGTCTCCTCGGCCGGGCAACTGGTGTTGCCGGAAGACCGGGTCGGAGATCTGGGTGAGGCCCTTGAGGGAGCCGTCCGGGCTCACCGCGTGTGGGTTGCCCTCGGAGTTGCGGTCGACGATGCGGGCGATCTGGTCCGCATCGATCCGGCCCGGTTCCACGCCGTGTTTGATCAGGATCTCCACCGCGTCCCCGATCCAGCGAGCGCGGTCGACCCGGGACGCGGGCGCGCCGGGGCTGGGCGGTGGGCTGATGTTCGGGATGGGCGCGACCACGCCGGGGCCGCCGCTGTAAGGCGCCGCCGTGCGCTGGCCTCCGTCAGGTAGCGGGGTGTAGCCGCGGTTGACCGGGGGTGCCGACTGGCCGTAGGTGGGGGCGGGAGCCTGCACGCCCGGCTGGTACGGGTTGTAGTCGTAATCCCCGGCCGCGTTCCGCCGGTAGTCCGCGCTGTTCGCGACAGCGTTCGGGTTGGTGTAGTTCCGGTTCGCGGCGGCGTCGATCTCGGTGGTGTTGACCGGGGCGGCCTGGGTGGTGACCGCGCTCGGCGTGGTGTTCGCCTTGCCGCCGATGGTCTCCAGGAGCTGCTTGACAGCCTTGGCGAGGTTCACGATCTTCTGGACCGTGGTCATGATCTTCTGTAGCGACGAGATGAATTTCTGGATCTTGCCGACGATCTTCTGCGCGGTCTGTACCGCCTGGGCGACCGACTTCACGATGCCCTCGGCGATGCTGGCGCCGAAACTCAGCCACGCCTTCGACAACGCCTCGATGATGATCTGGATGACCCGCTGGACGCACCTGTCGATGAAGTCGAGCACGGTCTTGCGGACCTCGGCGAGCAACTGGCCCGCGCCGCTGATGGCCTGCCCGACACCCTTGCTGATCTCGGCCAGCGAGTCGAGGCCGTCGGCCTGGGTGGCGGCCGCGTTGCGGTATGCCTGGCCCGCCGAGCCGGTCCAGTTGGCCGTCTCCGACTTCGCCGCCTCCCGGTACTTCTGTGCCGTGGCGGTGAGTTGCTCGCCGGTCTTCGTCCAGCCCTGGGCGCTGCCGATGATCGAGTTGGCGTCACCGAGCAGTGCGTCGAACGGCTCCCGCAGGAAGGAGATGTGCTCGATGATCCAGCCGAATCCGGCCGAGGAGGCCGCGCCGAGCGGATCGCCCGCGATGTTGATGACGTCCATCGCCACGTTGGTGATGGACAAGCCCGCGTCGACCCAGTCGCCGCGCTCGATGGCACCCTTGGCGCTGCGGACGTCGTCGCCGATGTTGGTCGCCGCCTGCTCGCCGGTGGAGGCCGACCGCGTTGGTGTGGTCATTGTCAGGCTCCTACCTGTCCGCCGCTGAGCGTCTTCGCGTTGCCGAAGTCGATCTGCTCGTAGTCGGCCGCCACCGATTCGAGGCCCGCCCGCACGTCGTCGACCGCGCTCGCGACCTTCTGGATGCCGTCGAGGACATCCCCGCAGGCGCCGAGGATCGCGTCGGCGAAGAACTGGCCGATCAGGCCGTACGCGCCCGAGGAGACCGCCTGCGCCGAGCCGCCGCTCGACCGCACTCGCACCGAGCAGGTGGCCACGGTGCTCGCGTGCACCCGAACTTCGCCGACGTTGACGTTGAAACCATTGCCCATGAGATCCGCCTCAGGTTCTGGTGTTATTTCACGACTTCGGGTGGGTTCTCGAAGTACTCGTCGTCCGGCCGGGTGTCCCGGTTGATCGGCTCGTCCTCGCCGTCACCGGTGAACCCCTCCGGCTGATGGCTCTTGACCACGTCGAGCGCGGCGCCGTCGCCGAGTAGTTCGGCCATGGCGGTGACGACCTTGGCGCTCGCGTCCCGCTGGGCCTGTCGGGTCACTTCCAGGATGACCCTGGCGAGTTGCTCCGGTTCGAGATCGCGCACCCCGGGGCGCAGGACGAGGCCGGTGGTGGCGCCGTTGGCGCCGACCCTGACGGTGATCTCGCCGTCCGGCGACGTGGCCGAACCGCCCACCTCACGCAACGCCTTGTCGGCCTTCTCGGCCCGCGCCGCCGCGTTCTTCAACGTGTCGTCGTACTGCGCGAGCCACTGCTCGGGGTCCATGCTCGCCTCTCCGAAGCTCATCGGGATCGTCCATCCCGGATCATCCGCCACTTCGACGGAGCATCCCCCGTTCGGTTCCCGCACGGGAGGGAATCCGCCAACTCGTTTGCGGTCGCACCCGACCGCCCGGTACCCGCGGCGGCGGAACCGGGATACTTGGGGGGACGAGAT
>JALZNB010000233.1 GCA_030857905.1 Actinomycetota bacterium | reverse complement strand
GCTCCAACACGCCAGCCCCGACGAGGGGACAGATCCAGAAAAGGACACTCTCGCGAGGTCGGTATCGGCTTGGGTCACACCCCGCCAGAACTGGCGCACCGGAGTATCTCTAGCCCCGTAAAGATCTCGCAGTATCGGCTGCCCCCAGAAGCGCTTCCGCGGAAGCGCATCCAGTGGATAACGGCTGCTGTGCCGTCCACCTCGGCCGCAGCGATCGGTACGACGAAAGCTCGACACGTAGGTCGGGCGTGGGCGCCGCGGCGATGGGGCAACGGATAGGTATCCGTCGACACTTGCCTCCAATCGTTGTGGCGATCCGCGGTGATGACCCGTTTCTTTGGGCGCGACGACTGCGGAGCATCCGGAGGCTGTCAGGGGGCGTCGACAACGTGGAGGTCGCGCAGCAGCGCCTCCACGTCGGCGTCGAACAGCGCTTGGCAACCGTCCGGGAACAGCCACGCGTGGTGGCCGAATACCTCGAGTGACACCTGACCGTGTAGGCGTCCCCACGTCAGCAGCAGTGTCAGCGCGAGCTCGGGTGTCACCGGCACTGTCGCCACGCCGGCCATCGGTGCGAGGCGCTGCGCCAGTTCGTCGTCGATCTGTTGGACGACTGGACGCAGCCGTCCCTGGTGCCACGCCTCCACCAGCGGGCTTCCCAGCGCCTGCCCCACGCGGGTCATCGCCGCAGTGGTCGCGCCGTCCACCGGTGCGGCGTAGCCCGGGATCGGATTGCCGAATAGCAGCCCGAACTGATTTGGATGCGCGACTGACCACGCGCGGTACGTCTTCGAGACGGCACGGAGACGGGCCGCCACGTCGGCGGTGTCGTCGGCGATGTCGGCAACGGCAGGGCCCCCATCCGGTACGGAGAGTTGATCCGAAGTGCCGAGCGCGGCGAACAGGTGGTCCGCCAGGTCGTTGAACCCGTCGGCGATGAGCCACGTGAGCAGGTCTTCGCGCGACGCGACGTAGCGATACAGGCCGGCCGGGCTCATCCCCATGCGTCGCGCAACACGTCGCAGCGACAGGTCAACCGCGCCGTGCTCGCGGACCTCCTCAAGCGCTGCCGCCCGCAGCTGGCCGGTCGTCTCGCGGCGCATGCGTGCGCGCCTGCCCTCTACCTCTACCTCGACCTCGCCCTCGCGCACCACCAACGACACCACCTTCCGGCCCTGGACACAACGAAGCGTACACCTGTTGCAAAGTTAACCCTGTTCGCGCATACTGGCGGCCGTGAAGCGCGAACAGTGTTCGCACACTAGGCGGGCTAGAAGCCCTGACAGGAGCGAGATCCATGAGAACCACAGTTTTCGGCGCAACCGGCGGCGCCGGACGAGCAATCACGCTGGAACTGGCGACCCGCGGGCACGAGGTGACCGCTGCGAGTCGATCGATCGCGTCGGTGACCCTGCCGGCAAACGTTCGGGCCGTGCCGACGGACCTGCGCGACCCGGCGTCCGCGGCGGCGGCGGCGCGCGGAGCAGACGTCATCGTGATGGCAGCGCAGGTGCCGTACTCGCAGTGGGCCGCAGAGTTCCGACCGCTGGTCGACGCCGCGGTGGATGCCGCGGCCACCGCCGGCGCGCGGCTGGTAATGGTCGACAACCTGTACGCATACGGGTCCCCAGCAACACCGATCTCGGAATCAACACCCGAGGCGGCCACAACTCGAAAAGGCGTGCTTCGGCGGGACGTCGGGCAGCGACTGCTGGCCGCAAACGCCGCCGGTCCAACGGCTGTTTCGATCGGCCGCTTCCCCGACTACTACGGCCCCGACGCGGCCAACTCGCTGGTGAACCAGCTGGGCGTAGGGCGCGTCGTACGCGGCAAGGCGCCGCAGGCATTCATCGACGCGAACCACCCCCACTCGTTCTCGTACCTGCCCGACGCTGCACGCGCGTTTGCCACACTGGTCGAACGGCCGGAGGCGGACGGTCGCGTGTGGATCCTTCCGTGTGCGCCGGCCGTCACGCAGCGGCAGCTGCTCGGGCAACTCGCCGAGCTCGCTGGCCTGCCGCCGAAAGTGCGTACCATCACGCCGACGATGTTGCGGCTGGCGGGAGTGTTCAACCCGGAGCTGCGGGAGGCCCGCGAGGTCATCGCGCAGTTCGACCGCCCATACCTGGTCGACAGCACCCAGTTCGAGCGCGCGTTCGGCCACTTCGAGGTGACCCCACACCGCGATGCTCTCACGGCCACGCTCGCCGCTGCTCGCGGTGGTGCAGTCCAGTCGTCTGCGCCCGCACTGCGCTGAGGCGCATGGTTGTGCTCGACAAGACGCGCCGAGCCCCGACTATAGGCAGTCTCATCGGCACGCCAGTCGCGCATGCCGTTCGCAGCAACCTTCGGGTAGCGGCTGCTCGCCCTCGGCGGTGCTCCGCCACGTGGACCGCGAGCGCGTTCGCGACGAGAGCGGAACGGTGTCCGTCGTCAGGTCTTTATGCGGCCCGTTTCGTAAGCCCACATCGCGAGCTCGACGCGGTTCCGGGCGTCGAGCTTGCGCATGAGGCT
>JALZNB010000217.1 GCA_030857905.1 Actinomycetota bacterium | reverse complement strand
CCGGTGCAGGCCCCGCACCGCGACGAGTGCCCGCGCGGCGGACGACGCGGCCAGCGGCGGATGGTCGGCGTCGCCTTCACGCAGTACCGCGAGAAACGCCGAGACGTGCCGCTCCCCCACCTGGTGGAGGCTGTCGACGCCGTGTGCGGCAAGGTGATCGCGATACCGCCGCAGGTCACGGGTGTACCCGTCCAGCGTGTTGGGCGATGTTCCGCGCTCGACGGCGAGATGATCGAGGTAGGTCCGCAGGAGTTCGGCGATCGCGGTCAGCGCATACCCCTCGCGTTTCGGTCTGGCGCGATGCCCTCGGCACCGCGACCACTCTGGCCGAAAGCCTAATCGGCACCGGGACCAGCCGCCACGAAACCGGCCGGGTCCACCCCGCGTCTGACGTATCGTGATGTGGGTGAGTGAACCTGGCGGCGGCGACGCGGTGCGAATCGGCACCACCGAGCGCGAAGACGCGATGCGCGTCCTCGGCGATCACTTCGCCGAGGGCCGCCTACCCATGCACGAGTACGAAGAACGCGTCAACGCCACCATCAACGCCACCACCCGCGGCGACCTCCGGGAGCTGTTCACCGACCTCCCGGCTCCCTACCCGCCGTTCCTCGCCCCACCGACGTGGCAGGCGCCACCGATGATGCCGCCACCGCAGATGAACCCGATGTGGCGGCCACCGCCACCGCCGATGGTGCCGATGTACCCGGCTTACGGGCAGCCTCCGGGCGCCTACTCGGACAAGTCACGCGTTGTCGCGGGCCTGCTGCAGATCCTGTTGCCCTTCGGCGTGGGCCGCTTCTACACGGGCCACCACGGTATCGCCGTCGCCCAACTCCTGACCTGCGGCGGATTCGGCGTCTGGTCGCTGATCGACGGAATCATCATCCTCGTCAACGGCGGCACCGACGGTTACGGCCGCCAACTCAGGGACTGAGATATGTCCGGTGTGGACATCACATCTGTCCACACCGGACAAACCCGGCTACCGCCGACGTTCGGCGAACACCGTCGACTTCTCCGCCCACGGCGCGTCGACGTCCCGAGCCGCAGCCGCACCGCCGCGCACCGCGAACGCGGCCAACAACCCGCTCACGGCGGCGGCGTTCACGATCTCACCCGCCAGCGTCATCCGCACCGCCTCCGGCAACGGGACCCGCCGCGCCACGAGATCGGCCTCTTCCTCGCCCATCTCCTCGCGGTCCACAGTGGACAGACCGGTCGCCAGGTAGACGCGCACCGACTCGTCGGTGAAGCCGGGCGACACGGCCACGTCCACCAGGACCGACCAGGTGGCCGCCGCCAATCCCACTTCCTCGGCCAGTTCCCGCCGCGCGGCGGCCAACGGATCTTCCCCGGCGTGATCGATCAGCCCGGCGGGCAGCTCCCACAGCCGCTTGCCCACCGGGTGCCGGTACTGCCGAATCAGCACCACGTTCTCATCGGAGTCCAGCGCCACCACGGCGACCGCCCCGAGATGTTCCACGACTTCCCGCGATGCCGTCGAACCGTCCGGCATCCGCACCTCGTCCATCCGCAGCGCCAGGATGCGGCCCACGTGGATGTCCCGAGAGGACACCACGTCGAACACGTGCCGGTCGGACTCCTGGGGTGAACTCATGCCCGCACCGCCACTGGTTCCTCCTCCATCTCCACCGGCAGCCGTTCCGCCAGCAGGTAGTTCACCGCCGCCTTCACGAAACCGGCGAACAGCGGATGCGGCCGGGTCGGCCTGCTCTTGAGCTCCGGGTGCGCCTGCGTCCCGACGAAGAACGGGTGCACCCGCTCCGGCAGTTCGACGAACTCCACCAGACGGCCGTCCGGCGAGGTGCCCGAGAACGACACCCCGGCCTTCGTCAGGCGGTCGCGGTAGGCGTTGTTGACCTCGTAGCGGTGTCGGTGCCGTTCGGTGACCTCGCGCGAGCCGTAGACGCCCGCGACGACCGAGCCCGCCGCCAGCGCGGCCGGGTAGGAGCCCAGGCGCATGGTGCCGCCCATGTCGCGTTCGCCCGCGACCACGTCCTGCTGGTCGGCCATCGTGCTGATGACCGGGTGGGTCGTCGTCTCGTCGAACTCGGCGGAGTTGGCGTCGGTGATGCCCGCCAGGTTGCGCGCGGCCTCGATCACCATGCACTGCAGGCCAAGACACAGGCCCAGGGTGGGGATGCGGTGAGTGCGCGCGTGCGTGATCGCGCCGAGTTTGCCCTCGATGCCGCGCACGCCGAAACCACCGGGAACCAGCACGCCATCCACACCGGACAGTGCGGCCGCCGCGCCCGCCGGGGTCTCGCACTCGTCCGAGGCCACCCAGACGACCTCGACCTTGGCCCGGTGGGCGAATCCGCCCGCGCGAAGCGCCTCGGTGACCGACAGGTAGGCGTCCGGCAGGTCGACATACTTGCCGACGAGCGCGATCCGCACGGTCTCCTTCGGCTTGTGGACGCGGTCGAGCAAATCGCCCCACACGGCCCAGTCGACGTCCCGGAAGGGCAAGTCGAGGCGACGCACGACATAAGCGTCGAGACCCTCGCCGTGCAGCACGCGCGGGATGTCATAGATCGATGGCGCGTCCGGGGCGGCCACGACCGCTTCGGTGTCCACATCGCACATCAGCGCGATCTTGCGCTTGAGTCCGTCCGGGATCTCCCGGTCGGCGCGGCAGACGATCGCGTCCGGCTGGATGCCGATGTTGCGCAGCGCGGCCACCGAGTGCTGGGTGGGCTTGGTCTTGAGCTCGCCGGAGGGCGCCAGGTAGGGCACCAGCGACACGTGCAGGAAGAAGACGTTGTCGCGGCCGACGTCGTGGCGGACCTGGCGGGCCGCCTCCAGGAACGGCAGCGACTCGATGTCGCCCACCGTGCCACCGACCTCGGTGATCACCACATCAGGCGTCTTGCCGCTCTCGTCCGGCTCGGCCATGGCCCGGATCCGGGCCTTGATCTCGTCGGTGATGTGCGGGATGACCTGCACGGTGTCCCCGAGGTACTCGCCGCGGCGCTCCTTGGCGATGACCGTCGAGTACACCTGTCCGGTGGTGACGTTCGCGCTGCCGGAGAGGCTGCGGTCGAGGAACCGCTCGTAGTGCCCGATGTCCAGGTCGGTCTCGGCACCATCCTCGGTGACGAACACCTCGCCGTGCTGGAACGGGTTCATCGTTCCCGGGTCGACGTTGAGGTAGGGGTCCAGCTTCTGCATGGTGACCCGCAGGCCACGCGAGGTGAGAAGCTGGCCGAGGCTGGATGCTGTGAGCCCCTTACCCAGTGAGGAGGCGACGCCTCCGGTGACGAAGACGTGCTTAGTCGTCCGAGCGTGTTGCAAAGGGGCTCCCGTGGTCGATCTGCCGAGCGTGCGGCGGCCGAAATTCCGCCTGCCGTTCCACGGGACCTCACATTAACATGGCTCGTCCGGCCCGGCGCACATCCGTCCTGGTCGCCGTGTCGTCCGGGTCCGGTTACTGGACCGGATCGCCTGGTGCGGGGCCCTGGGCGTTGCCCGCGCTGCCGTAGCGGCCCGCTTTGCCCTCCAACTGCTCGACCAGCGCCAGGATGGTGACGGCCTGGCCCGCCGCGGTGTCCGCGTTGTCCACTGTGGAGAGAATCGATGTGGCCGCCGTGTCGGCGCGCACGACGCCCACGGCACCGGAACCGCCCGCCGAACCGTCGCGACCGGACAGGACCGCGCCCGCGCCTGACCGGTCGACCTGGGTGGCGAACCGGGCGACGGTGGCCGCGCGATCGCCCGCGCCGTCGCCTTCGGCCGCGCCGCCGGTCAGGACGATCGCGAGCTGGGCGGGCTTGAGGTC
>JALZNB010000212.1 GCA_030857905.1 Actinomycetota bacterium | reverse complement strand
GCCATCCGCGCCGAGTCCGCCAGGCTGATCACGGCCGCGGCGACCGGCCCGGCCGACACGCCTGCCGCGCCGCCGTCCCCGCGCCAGGAGCTCCTGAGCCGGCTGTTCGCGCTAGTTCTGGGCCGCGCCGAGGTCGGGGTGCGGGACAACTTCTTCCGTATCGGGGGACATTCGCTGCTCGCCGTCCGCCTGGTCAGCCGCATCCGTGCGGCACTGGGGGTCGACCTCGCGGTCCGCGACCTGTTCGGCGCGCCGACCGTCGCCGGGCTCGACGCGGTCATCGCCGAACGCGGTGGCGCCCCGGCCCGACCAGAGCTGCGGCCTGCCACCCGACCCGACCCGATCCCGCTGTCGTTCGCGCAGCGCAGGCTCTGGTTCGTCGACCGGCTCGGCGGCCCGTCGTCGTCCTACAACGTGCCGATGGCGCTTCGGCTGACCGGACCGCTCGACGGGAGCGCGCTCGATGCGGCGCTCACCGACGTGGTGGCTCGGCACGAGGTGCTGCGCACCGTGTACCCGGACGTCGACGGCACGCCTGTGCAACGGATCCTGCCCGCCGGCGTCCCGCAACTGTTCATCCGGGACTGCGCGGAGCACGAGCTCGCGGACATGGTCGCCGAGGTCGCCAACGTGCCGTTCGACCTGACCGCCGACATACCGGTGCGTGCCTGGCTGCTCCGCGTCGGCCCGGCCGACCAGGTGCTGGTGCTGCTCCTGCACCACATCGCCACCGACGGTGCGTCGACCGGCCCGCTGCTGCGTGACCTCGACACCGCCTACACCGCCCGGCGCGCCGGCGCGGCGCCAGCGTGGTCGCCCCTGCCGGTCCAGTACGCGGACTACGCGCTGTGGCAACACGAGCTGTTCGGCGACGAGTCCGATGAGGACGGTGTGGTGGCAGGCGAGGCCGCGTTCTGGACCTCGGCGCTCGACGGCGCTCCGCCGGTGCTCGACCTGCCGCTGGACCGGCCACGGCCCGCCACCCCGAGCCACCGCGGCGCGGGGGTCGCGGCCACCACGGACGCCGAGACGCACGCCGCGCTGACCCGGCTCGCGGAAGAGTCCGGCACCACGATGTTCATGGTGCTCCAGGCCGCGTTCGCGGTGCTGCTGTCCCGTGCCGGAGCCGGCGAGGACGTCCCGATCGCGACAGCCGTCGCAGGCCGGTCCGACGAGGCGCTCGACGACGTGGTGGGGTTCTTCGTCAACACCCTGGTGCTGCGCACCGACCTGACCGGTGACCCGACCGTCGCCGACCTACTCGCCAGGGTCCTGCAGACCGACCTCGCAGCGTTCGACCACCAGGACCTGCCGTTCGACCTGCTCGTGGAGAAGACCAACCCGGTCCGTTCCCTCACATGGCACCCGCTGGCACAGGTCATGTTGACACTGCAGAACACCGGCGGCACGGCGCTGCCGACCTTCGGCGGGCTCAGCGCCACCTCGGTGCCCGCGGCACTGACCTCGACCAAGTTCGACCTCACCGTGTCCTGCGCCGAGCGGACCGGCGCGGACGGTCACCCGGCGGGCATCGCCGTCTGGTTCGAGTACGCCACCGACGTGTTCGACGAGCCGACCGTCGCGCTGCTCGCCGGGCTGTTCATCCGGGTGCTGGCGGAGTTGGACGCCGACCGCGCCGTCGCCGAGGTCGCTCCTCTCACCGCCGACGAGCGACACCTGCTGGTCGACAGCCGCGCGGAGATCCACGCCAACACCGCCGCCACGCTCTACGCCGCGGCCAACGAGTCCTCAGTGGACACCCACGTGCCGATGGCTCTCCCGCCACGGCAGGAGATTCTGTGCAGGCTGTTCGCCGAGGTGCTCGGCCGCGCCGAGGTCGGGGTGCGGGACAATTTCTTCCGGGTCGGCGGTCACTCGCTGCTCGCGGTGCGGCTGGTCAGCCGCATCCGTGCCGTGCTCGGCGTGGAACTCGCGGTGCGGGACCTGTTCGGCGCGCCGACCGTCGCCGGGCTCGATACCGTGATCGCGGGACGCGACGGCGCCCCGGTGCGTGCCGCGCTGGTGCCCGTCACCCGCCCCGACCCGGTCCCGCTGTCCTACGCGCAGCGGAGGCTCTGGTTCCTCGCCCAGCTGGAGGAGGCGAGCCGCACTTACAACGTGTCGGTGGTGCTGCGCCTGACCGGCGCACTGGACGTCACCGCACTGCGCAACGCGCTTGGCGACGTGGTCGCCCGGCACGAGGTCCTGCGCACGCTCTACCCGGACGTGGACGGCGAACCCGTGCAGCTGGTGCTGCCCGCCGCGACCCCGGACCTGACGGTCACCGACCACACCGGGGACCCCGACGCGCTGGACGCCGCCGTGCGCGCCGCCACAGGGCACACGTTCGACCTGACCGCCGAACTGCCGCTGCGGGCCTGGTTGCTCCGCGCGGGCACCGACGAGCACGTGCTTGTCGTGCTCCTGCACCACATCGCGAGCGACGGTCAGTCCGAGGGCCTGCTGCTGCGCGACCTCGAGACCGCTTATACCGCGCGGTGTGCAGGCGCGCCGCCGCGCTGGGCGCCACTGCCCGTGCAGTACGCCGACTACGCGCTGTGGCAACGAGATCTGCTCGGTGAGCGGTCCGATGAGGACAGTCTGCTCGCCCGCCAGCTCGCGTTCTGGCGTGAGACGCTCGACGGCGCGCCGGAGCTGACCGAGCTGCCGACAGACCACCCCCGCCCGCCCGTCGCGAGCCATCGCGGTGACGTGGTGCCGTTCACCCTCGACGCCGAGATCCACGAGCGGTTGGTGCGGGTGGCCGCCGACTGCGGCGCGACCGTGTACATGGTGCTCCAGTCCGGGCTCGCGCTGCTGCTGTCCAGGATGGGCGCGGGCAACGACATTCCGATCGGCACCGCCGTCGCAGGCCGGCTCGACGAGGCGTTGGACGACGTGGTCGGGTTCTTCGTCAACACCCTGGTGATGCGTACCGACACCGCCGGTGATCCGAGCTTCGCCGACCTGGTTCGCCGCGTCCGCGACGCCGACCTGGCCGCCTACTCCCACCAGGACATGCCGTCCGACCTGCTCGTAGAGGCGCTCAACCCGGTCCGCTCCACCGCATACCACCCGCTGTTCCAGGTCATGTTGGTGCTGCAGAACAGTTCCTCCGCCGGGCCTGCCGGGTTCGCCGGGCTGACCGCGGACGGCTACCCGGGCGGCGCGCCGGTCGCCAAGTTCGACCTGACCGTCGCCGCACGCGAACGCTACGACCACGCCGGCCGTCCCGCCGGCCTGGACGGCGCCGTCGAGTACGCCACCGACCTGTTCGACCGCGCCACCGTCGACGGCGTCGTCGAGCGGTTCGCCCACGTGCTGCGCACCGTGCTCGCCGACCCGGACGCCTCCACCGCGGACCTCGACGTGCTTGCTCCCGCTGAGCACCGGCGTCTGCTGGTCGCCACCAACGACACCGCGACTGGACAGCCCGACCTGCGGATCACCGACGTCGTCACTCAGTGGGTCGAGCGCACCCCGCACGCCCCGGCGCTGATCTTCGACACCCGGCGGCTCACCTACCGGGAGTTGGACGAGCGCGCCAACCAGCTCGCCCACCACCTCGCCGCCCGGGGTGCCCGCCGCGGCACGGTCGTCGGCATCCTGCTCGACCGTGGGCTCGACCTCGGCGTCGCGACGCTGGCCGTGCTCAAGACCGGCGCCGCCTACATGCAGCTCGACCCGGAGTTTCCGGACGAGCGGCTGGTCGCCATGGCGGGCGACGCCGAGATCGTGCTGCTGGTCGTTGCAGGCCCGCACGTCGCCCGGCTGCCCGGCCACGCCGTGGTCGACCCCGGCGCAGGCGCAGGCGAGAGCACGCTCGACCTGTGCCTGCCCGGTGACCCCGGCGACGCGGCCTGCGTGATGTTCACTTCCGGCTCCACCGGTCGGCCCAAGGGTGTGCTCAGCTCGCACCGCTCGGTCGTCGGCACCCTGATCGGTCAGTCCTATGTGGACTTCGACCCTCGGCACGTGTGGCTGCAGGCCGCCCCGGTGTCGTGGGACGCGTTCGCGCTGGAGTTCTGGGGTCCGCTGCTGTCCGGCGCTTCCTGTGTGCTGCAGCCGGGGCAGCGGCCGGAACCGGACCGGATGGCCGAGCTGGTCGCGGCGCACGGGGTCACGTCCCTGTTCGTGGGCAGCGGGTTGCTGACGTTGATGGTCGACGAGTACCCGCAGGTGCTCGGCGCGGTCGAGCAGCTGGTGTTCGGTGGTGACGTCGCCTCTACCGATCACGTCGACCGTGCCATGCGGTTGTTCCCCGGGCTGCGCATGGTGAACGTATACGGGCCGGTGGAGAGCATGTTCGCCACGCACGGCCACCACGTCACCGACCCGACGGCAGGCGCCTCGTTGCCGATCGGGCTGCCCATCGGCAACCGGCGCGCCTACCTGCTCGACGAGCGGCTGCGTCCCGTGTCGCCCGGCGCGCCCGGCGAGCTGTACGTGTCCGGCACCGGTCTGGCCGACGGCTATCTCGGCTGGCCGGACCTGACCGCCGACCGGTTCGTCGCCGACCCGTTCGGCGAGCCGAGTGCGCGCATGTACCGCACCGGTGACCTGGCGCGCTGGACCGGGCGGGGCGAGGTCGAGTACCTCGGCCGTGCCGACAACCAGGTCAAGATCCGCGGTTTCCGGGTCGAGCCGGGCGAGGTCGAGGCGGCCATGGCACGTGAGGAGTCGGTCGGGCAGATCGCGGTGGTGGCACACGAGTACCGCCCAGGCGACAAGCGCCTTGTCGCCTATGTGGTGGCCGCCCCCGGCCACACCGCGGTGCCCGCCGAGCTGCGTCGTCGCGCCTCGGCCGTGTTGCCCGCGCACCTCGTCCCGGCCGCGGTCGTCGTGCTCGACGCGTTGCCGCTGACGGCCAACGGCAAGCTGGACCGGCGTGCGTTGCCCGCTCCCGACTAC
>JALZNB010000104.1 GCA_030857905.1 Actinomycetota bacterium | reverse complement strand
GGGGGCCACTGTTCCGGTGGGACGATCTATGTGGCGTTCATCGACTCGCGACGCGGGCGATGAGGTTGGCGACGACCACCCAGAAGGCGGCCGCCAGGCCGTAGTCCAGGATGACGGCGACGGTGGGGTCGGCCACGGGGAACAGGCCGGGGAAGAACAGGGCGAGTGGAACCGCCAGCGACTGGAGGAACAGGAAGAACTCGTTGGTGGCGTTGGCCCCGACGAGGACCATGATCAGGTACAGCACCTCGATACCGGCGAAGATCGCACCGATGGCGGTGATGATCCGCGCCGCCGAGTTCCGATTGGTTCTGGTTCGGGTTCGCCAAGGTGACATGCCGCGAACTTCCCGGTCCGCGTCCCTGGTGAAACGTCCCCGGCGCCGGATTACGCCGATTGACCTGCCAAGTTGCTCCACTCACGTCACCCGGACCACAACCGAACGGGCGGCTGACGCTGTCGCGTCTCGGACAAAAGATCACCCGATGGTGTACTACATCCGTAGTAGACTGGGTTGGTGGATCAGATACCGGTACGCGTGCTCAACCAGGACACCGCAGGTGTCTTGGCGAGGGTCGAGAACGGCGAAAGTCTTGAAGTCACCAGTCGGGGGCGAGCGGTGGCTCGGATCGTTCCGGTTGGTCCGACCGGAAACAGGCAGTTGGATGCTCTGATCGCGGCGGGCCGGGTCATCCCGGCCACGGCCCGATCGCCGTTTGTCGCACCAACCGGCGTTGTCGATTCAGATCGCTCCGCGAGCGAGGCGCTGATCGCGATGCGAGACGAAGAACGCTGGTGATCTATCTCGACAGTTGCGCGATCGTCAAGCTCATCGCGCCCGAACCGGAATCGGTAGCGCTCGCCGCGTGGATGAATGAACACGCCGATCAGGTGATTATCACGTCGGTGCTCGCCGAAATCGAGGTGGCGCGCGCATTGCGCAGGAGCCGTCCCGGCGTTCTCGGCGCGGTTACCGGCGTCCTGTCCCGTATCGACCGCATGGAGATCGACGCCCCGGTCCGCGCCACAGCGGCCGCCTACATCGACGTGAACCTTCGATCTCTCGATGCCGTTCACCTCGCTACGGCGGAGTCTCTCGTCGCCTCGGGGGAGCGGCTGAACGCGTTTGTCACCTACGACAAGCGCTTGGCGAGTGCCGCGGTCGAAGCGGGCTTCACCGTCGCTGCTCCAGGTGCGTAGTGATTGGCGGACCACTCGTCGTTGATCTTTGCCGGTTTGCGACTACATTTGGTGATTTGTTGACCTAAGCGCGTGCGTGCGTCACCCTGTTCGGGGATCCCTGTACCGGACATCTCGGAGGTGTCGCGTGGCTCGACGACTGGCTCGACTGTTATCGGTCCTCCCAATTCTCGTCGCTACAGTGCTCGCCAGCTTGGTACTCACCGCTGCTCCTGCGCAGGCCGATGGGTGCTACACCTGGAACCGCACCCTGTCGGAGGGCGCGTCCGGTGAAGACGTTCGCCAGCTCCAGATCAGGATGTCCGGCTACCCCGGCTACGGCGCTGTCCTGAGTATCGACGGCGCCTTCGGGCCCGGCACGAAGGCGGCAGTGACTCGCTTTCAGCAGGCCTACGGTCTAGGCGCGGACGGCGTCGCGGGCCCGGCCACGTTCAGCAAGGTCTACGCGCTTCAGGACGACGACTGCACTCCGATCAACTTCTCTTACGCCGAGCTGAACAACTGCAACTCCACATGGTCGGGCGGCGCGGTGTCGGCGGCGACGGCCAAGGCCAACGCGCTGGTGTCGATGTGGAAGATGCAGGCCCTGCGGCACGCCCTTGGTGACCAGGCGATCCGGGTGACCAGTGGCTTCCGCAGCGTGGCGTGCAACAACGCCGTCGGTGGCGCTTCGAGCAGCCGACACCTCTATGGTGACGCCGTCGACATGGGGGCGGGGCCGCACTCGCTGTGCACCCTGGCCAAGCAGGCGCGTAACCACGGTTTCAACGGAATCCTCGGCCCGGGTTACCCGGGCCACGGCGACCACACGCACGTTGACCACCGGTCGAGCCGGTTCTGGTCCGCGTCGAGCTGCGGAATCTGACGGATGTCGGCAGGCCCCCGGTTCGCTGGGGGCCTGCTGTTTGTGGATTGGTCGACAGTAAGCCGTTCGGTGACTCGACAAGCATTCTCGCGAAAAACTGTGACAGCGAAAATAATCGTATGTGATCCATTCCGTTGACGCGAGAGTCAACGGTGATCCATCGACCGTGACGGCGGGTTGGACTGGGCGATATCGCCTGTCCGGCCCGCCGTTTGGCGAATGTAGGCGTGAAGTTGTCGATCTTTGTCGAGGCGATTCCACGGCTTTGGCAACGCCATTTTGCCCACTGATTATTTTCCCGGTGAGCGTGTCCGTTGTCGTGATTCCCAGTCGCTTTTTTTCGTTATTTCCGCGACGACATTCCGGGCGGGGCCGGTGGATCGACTTGGTTGTCGTCCGACTCGTGCCGCACGTCCCGTTGAGCGGTACCGGGCGAGCGGGTAGCCGCCGACGCCTCCGCCGGGTCGACCTGAGACCCTTGGCTCAAGGCCGCTAAACCGACCCCGTTTTGACCCCGGCTTGGCGGGCCAGGTATCTTTGCTACTCGTGCCCGACCCATGTCGGGTCGATCCGTGTGCCTGTGCCGCGCGGTCCGTGAGCAAGTGGTCGTTCTGCGACCGCCCGCCAGCGGACTCCTGCCAGACACGCCGGAGTTCCTCCCGGACCCCGTTGGGATGATTCGATCCCGCACGGGCGCCCTTGAGAAACGGGCGACACGCCCGACCTCGGGGGGCGGGCGGACGAGCAGGAACCGCAAGTACACAGTGCCTTCGGTGCCTCCCAAGGGTGCCGAGATGCAACGCAGAGAAAGCCGGTCTATGCCCACGATCCAGCAGCTGGTCCGCAAGGGCCGCGAGGACAAGGTCGCCAAGCAGAAGACTGCGGCTCTCAAGGGGAGCCCGCAGCGGCGTGGCGTGTGCACCCGCGTCTACACCACCACCCCGAAGAAGCCCAACTCCGCACTGCGCAAGGTCGCTCGCGTGAAGCTGACCAGCGGCGTCGAGGTCACGGCATACATTCCGGGCGAAGGTCACAACTTGCAGGAGCACTCGATGGTGCTCGTGCGCGGTGGCCGGGTCAAGGACCTTCCGGGTGTTCGATACAAGATCATCCGCGGCTCGCTGGACACGCAGGGCGTGAAGAACCGCAAGCAGGCGCGTAGCAAGTACGGCGCGAAGAAGGAGAAGAGCTGACATGCCACGTAAGGGACCGGCCCCGAAGCGGCCGCTGATCTCCGACCCGGTGTACAGCTCGCCGTTGGTCACCCAGCTCATCAACAAGGTGCTCAAGGACGGCAAGCGTTCGGTCGCCGAGCGGATTGTCTACGGTGCCCTCGAAGGCGCCCGCGACAAGTCCGGCACCGACCCGGTCGTGACGCTCAAGCGCGCGCTGGACAACGTGAAGCCGACCATCGAGGTCAAGAGCCGCCGCGTCGGTGGCGCCACCTACCAGGTGCCGATCGAGGTCAAGCCCGGTCGGTCCACCACGCTGGCGCTGCGCTGGCTGGTTTCCTTCTCGCAGGCTCGCCGCGAGAAGACCATGATCGAGCGCCTGATGAACGAACTGCTCGACGCCTCCAACGGTCTTGGCGCCAGCGTCAAGCGTCGCGAGGACACGCACAAGATGGCCGAGTCGAACAAGGCCTTCGCCCACTACCGCTGGTGATAACCGGCTCCGGCCACCCGGTCGGAGCTCCAGCGGCGCCGTAGCTGCTTCAAGGACAGGGGAAGAACCCGTGGCACTCGACGTGCTGACCGACCTGGCCAAGGTCCGCAACATCGGGATCATGGCCCACATCGACGCGGGCAAGACCACGACGACCGAGCGGATCCTGTTCTACACCGGGATCAGCTACAAGATCGGCGAGGTGCACGACGGCGCCGCGGTCATGGACTGGATGGAGCAGGAGCAGGAGCGGGGCATCACGATCACCTCCGCGGCCACCACCTGTTTCTGGAAAGACCACCAGATCAACATCATCGACACCCCGGGTCACGTCGACTTCACCGTCGAGGTGGAGCGCAACCTGCGGGTGCTCGACGGCGCGGTCGCGGTCTTCGACGGCAAAGAGGGAGTCGAGCCGCAGTCCGAGCAGGTCTGGCGGCAGGCGACCAAGTACGACGTCCCCCGCATCTGCTTCGTCAACAAGATGGACAAGCTCGGCGCGGACTTCTACTACACCATCCGCACCATCTCCGAGCGTCTCGGCGCCAAGCCGCTGCCGATCCAGCTTCCGATCGGATCGGAAAGCGACTTCATCGGCGTCGTCGACCTCGTGGAGATGCGGGCGCTCACCTGGCGCGGCGAGGTCATGAAGGGTGAGGACTACACGGTCGAGGAGATCCCGGCCGACCTCGTGGAGCGGGCCGCGGAGTTCCGCGAGCAGCTTCTGGAGGCCGTTGCCGAGACCGACGACGAGCTCATGGAGCTCTACCTCGCCGGTGAGCCGCTGTCGGTCGAGCAGATCAAGACGGGCATCCGTCGGATCGTGACCAACCGCTCGGCGTACCCGGTGCTGTGTGGTTCGGCGTTCAAGAACAAGGGCGTGCAGCCCATGCTCGACGCCGTGATCGACTACCTGCCCTCGCCGCTGGACCTCCCGCCGGTCGAAGGCACGCTGCAGGACGGCGCGACCGTCGTCACGCGCGCGCCGAACACCGACGAGCCGTTCGCCGCGCTGGCGTTCAAGATCGCCACGCACCCGTTCTTCGGCAAGCTCACCTACGTCCGGGTGTACTCGGGCAAGGTGGCCGCGGGCACCCAGGTGATCAACTCGATCAAGGACCGCAAGGAGCGCATCGGGAAGATCTTCCAGATGCACGCCAACAAGGAGAACCCGGTCGACGAGGCCATGGCCGGTCACATCTACGCGGTGATCGGGCTCAAGGACACCACGACCGGTGAGACCCTGTGCGACCCGTCGAGCCCGATCGTGCTCGAGTCCATGACCTTCCCGGACCCGGTCATCCAGGTCGCCATCGAGCCCAAGACGAAGGCCGACCAGGAGAAGCTGGGCACCGCGATCCAGAAGCTCGCCGAGGAAGACCCCACCTTCCGCGTGCACCAGGACGACGAGACCGGCCAGACCATCATCGCCGGTATGGGCGAGTTGCACCTGGACATCCTCGTCGACCGGATGCGCCGCGAGTTCAAGGTCGAGGCGAACATCGGCAAGCCGCAGGTCGCCTACCGTGAGACGATTCGCCGCACGGTCGAGAAGATGGACTTCACCCACAAGAAGCAGACCGGTGGGTCCGGCCAGTTCGCCAAGGTCGTCATCAAGCTGGAGCCGCTGGCCACCACGGACGGCGCGCTCTACGAGTTCGACAACAAGGTCAGCGGTGGTCGGGTGCCGAGGGAGTACATCCCGTCGGTCGACGCCGGTGCGCAGGACGCCATGCAGTACGGCATCCTCGCCGGGTACCCGCTCGTCGGGTTGAAGCTGACCCTGCTCGATGGTGCCTACCACGAGGTCGACTCTTCGGAAATGGCCTTCAAGGTCGCCGGTTCGATGGCGCTCAAGGAAGCCGCGAAGAAGGCCGACCCGGCGATTCTGGAGCCGCTCATGGCGGTGGAGGTGACCACGCCCGAGGCATACATGGGTGAGGTCATCGGTGACCTGAACTCCCGACGTGGCCAGATTCAGGCCATGGAGGAACGCAGCGGCGCGCGCATCGTCAAGGCGCTCGTGCCGTTGTCGGAAATGTTCGGGTATGTGGGCGACCTGCGGTCGAAGACCCAGGGCCGAGCCAACTACTCGATGCTGTTCGACTCCTACGCCGAGGTTCCCGCGAACGTGGCGAAGGAGATCATCGCTAAGGCGACGGGCGAGTGACGTCACGGTCGGCATCAGTTCCGCACTCGCGCGGAGCCGACCACTTCAATGCTGTGGCAACCGGGGAATAGCCCCGAACCGGAGCACACGCAGTATGTGAGGCCGGGGATTCCCCGCGTTCGCATTTCATGAGCCGCCATCCGAAAACCGTTCGGCCAGGCGGAAAGTACGAGTCCAGGAGGACATCTAGTGGCGAAGGCGAAGTTCGAGCGGACCAAGCCGCACGTCAACATCGGGACCATCGGTCACATCGACCACGGAAAGACCACGCTGACCGCGGCGATCTCGAAGGTCCTGCACGACAAGTACCCCGACCTGAACCCCTTCACCCCCTTCGACGAGATCGACAAGGCTCCGGAGGAGAAGGCGCGCGGTATCACGATCTCCATCGCGCACATCGAGTACCAGACGGAGAAGCGCCACTACGCGCACGTCGACTGCCCCGGCCACGCTGACTATGTCAAGAACATGATCACCGGTGCCGCGCAGATGGACGGCGCGATCCTGGTGGTCGCGGCGACTGATGGTCCGATGCCGCAGACGCGTGAGCACGTGCTGCTCGCCCGCCAGGTCGGCGTGCCCTACATCGTGGTCGCACTGAACAAGTCCGACATGGTTGACGACGAAGAAATCCTCGAGCTCGTCGAGCTCGAGGTCCGTGAGCTGCTCTCGGCGCAGGAGTTCCCCGGTGACGACCTTCCGGTCGTGCGGGTCTCCGCGCTCAAGGCTCTTGAGGGCGACGCCGAGTGGGGCGAGAAGCTCATCGAGCTGATGGACGCGGTCGACGAGAGCATCCCGGAGCCCGAGCGCGATGTCGTGAAGCCGTTCCTCATGCCCGTCGAGGACGTCTTCACCATCACCGGCCGTGGCACCGTGGTGACCGGTCGGATCGAGCGCGGCATCGTGAACGTCAACGAGGAAGTCGAGATCGTCGGCATCCGCGAGAAGGCGCAGAAGACCACCGTCACCGGTGTCGAGATGTTCCGCAAGCTGCTCGACCAGGGTCGGGCGGGCGACAACGTCGGTCTGCTCCTGCGTGGCATCAAGCGTGAGGACGTCGAGCGCGGCCAGGTTGTCGTGAAGCCGGGTACCACCACCCCGCACACCGACTTCGAGGCCAAGGTCGTCATCCTGAGCAAGGACGAGGGCGGGCGGCACACGCCGTTCTTCAACAACTACCGCCCGCAGTTCTACTTCCGCACCACCGACGTGACCGGTGTCGTGACCCTCCCCGAGGGCACCGAGATGGTCATGCCGGGCGACAGCACGGACATGACGGTCGCGCTGATCCAGCCGATCGCCATGGACGAGGGTCTGCGGTTCGCGATCCGTGAAGGTGGCCGCACCGTCGGCGCCGGTCGGGTCACCAAGATCAACAAGTAGTACCCCCCGGGGTGGTCGAAGGCGACTTCGACCACCCCGGTTTGGTTCGCCATATTTCGGTGTGGCATTCTTTATGGGTTGCTCGTCGCGGGGCGTCCGGTGTAGATGGATTACCCGGCCGCCACCGCGCGAGCACCGGGGCCAGTACGGCCCGTCGGGACTGGTGAGATCCCGGGATCTGAAGTTCTCCAGCAGGAGTTCGGTAAGCCTCCCGGGGACCGATATGCGAAATGGGCGCGACACGCCCGACCTCGTGTACCGGGCCCACCAGCACTGATACGCATTGACTTGTGAACAGGGAAGCGGCGCGGCCTGGGCCTTGAGTGGCCTGCCGAGGATCGCGACCGCACCGCAGCGGTACGAGAGAAGGAACGGCAAGCCATTATGGCGGGACAGAAGATCCGCATCCGGCTCAAGGCCTACGACCACGAGGCGATCGACGCGTCCGCGCGAAAGATCGTTGAGACCGTGACGCGCACCGGCGCTCGCGTTGTCGGGCCGGTGCCGCTGCCGACGGAGAAGAACGTCTACTGCGTCATCCGCTCGCCGCACAAGTACAAGGACTCGCGCGAGCACTTCGAGATGCGGACGCACAAGCGTCTGATCGACATCCTCGACCCGACGCCGAAGACGGTCGACGCGCTCATGCGCATCGATCTGCCGGCGAGTGTCGACGTCAACATCCAGTAGCCGCAGTCAAGTACTGTGTCCGAATTTTTGGGGCGAGAGAGTAACGAGAGCCATGTCTGACAGGCAGATGAAGGGAATCCTGGGCACCAAGCTCGGGATGACCCAGGTCTTCGACGAGAACAACCGGATCGTTCCGGTTACCGTCGTCAAAGCGGGACCCAACGTGGTCACGCAGGTTCGCGACAAGGACCTTGACGGCTACACAGCGGTGCAACTCGCGTTCGGCGCGATCGACCCGCGCAAGGTCAACAAGCCCGAGTCCGGTCACTTCGGCAAGGCGGGGGTGACCCCGCGCCGCTACCTCGCGGAGCTGCGCACCACCGACGCCACCGAATACCAGGTCGGCCAAGAGATCACCGCCGAGGTGTTCGAGGCCGGAGCGGTCGTCGACGCCACGGCGACCACCAAGGGCAAGGGCACCGCCGGTGTCATGAAGCGTCACGGGTTCAAGGGCCTCGGCGCATCGCATGGCACCCAGCGCAAGCACCGCTCGCCCGGCTCCATCGGTGGCTGTGCCACCCCTGGCCGGGTCTTCAAGGGTCTGCGGATGGCCGGTCGCATGGGTCACATGCGGGTCACCACCCAGAACCTGACCGTGCACCAGGTCGAGGCCGAGTCCGGCTTCATCCTGATCAAGGGCGCCATTCCCGGCCCCAAGGGCGGCCTGGTGTTCCTCAAGTCCGCTGCGAAGGGCGGTGCCTGATGAGCAGTCCCCAGAAGTCGTCGATCGACATCAAGACTCCCGCGGGTAAGACCGACGGCAGCGTCGAGCTGCCCGCCGAGCTCTTCGACGTGCAGGCGAACATCCCGCTGATGCACCAGGTGGTCACGGCGCAGCTCGCCGCGGCCCGCCAGGGCACGCACTCGACGAAGACCCGTGGCGAGGTGTCCGGCGGTGGCCGCAAGCCATACCGCCAGAAGGGCACCGGTCGCGCCCGTCAGGGCTCGACCCGCGCGCCGCAGTTCGTCGGCGGTGGCGTCGTGCACGGTCCCCAGCCGCGTGACTACGGCCAGCGCACCCCGAAGAAGATGAAGGCCGCCGCACTGCGTGGCGCCCTGTCGGACCGGGCGCGCGCGGGCCAGCTCCACATCGTTTCCAGCCTGGTCGAAGGGGACACCCCCTCCACGAAGACCGCGCGGAAGCTGCTGGAGTCGCTCACGACCGCCAAGCGCGTGCTCGTTGTGCTCACCCGCAACGAAGATGTCGCGTGGGTGTCGGTGCGCAACCTGCCTGGCATTCACCTGATCGCGCCGGACCAGCTCAACACCTATGACGTTCTGGTGAACGACGACATCGTCTTCACCAAGGACGCCTACGACGCGTTCGTCGCCGCCCCGCTGCGTGGGGTCAAGGCGCGCGCGTCCGAGGCCGCCGCCGCGGCGAGCACCGATTTCGGTGCGGGCAGCCACGCGGCCAACGAAGACGGTTCGCAGCCTGACGGTTTCCCGATCAAGGGCAACGCCAGCTCGAAGCTGTACCACGTGCCGGGGAGCGCCTTCTACGACCGCACGGTCGCCGAGGTGTGGTTCGCCACCGCCGAGGACGCTGAGACGGCCGGCTTCGCGCTTCCGCCGTCGCAGCGCAAGTCCGAGGAGGACAAGTGATCCCCGACCACCGCGACATCCTGCTCGCGCCGGTGATCTCCGAGAAGTCCTACGGGCTGCTCGAAGAGAACAAGTACACGTTCCTGGTGTCGCCTGACGCCAACAAGACCCAAATCAAGATCGCGGTCGAGAAGGTCTTCGGCGTGCAGGTGGTGAGCGTGAACACGCTCAACCGCAACGGCAAGCGCAAGCGGACCCGTACGGGTTACGGCAAGCGCAAGGACACCAAGCGCGCAATCGTGACGCTGTCTGCCGAGAGCAAGCCGATCGAGATCTTCGGCGGCCCGGCCGCGTAAGGGACTGAGACAAACATGGGCATCCGCAAATACAAGCCGACGACGCCTGGCCGTCGTGGCTCCAGCGTCTCGGACTTCGCCGAGATCACCCGGTCGACGCCGGAGAAGTCGCTGATCCGTCCCCTGCACGGCAAGGGCGGGCGTAACGCGCACGGCAGGATCACCACCCGGCACAAGGGTGGCGGTCACAAGCGCGCGTACCGCCTCATCGACTTCCGTCGTCACGACAAGGACGGCGTGCCGGCCAAGGTCGCTCACATCGAGTACGACCCGAACCGCACCGCCCGTATCGCGTTGCTGCACTACGCGGACGGCGAGAAGCGCTACATCATCGCGCCGAACAAGCTGCACCAGGGTGACCCGATTGAGAACGGCCCCCGCGCCGACATCAAGCCGGGCAACAACCTGCCGCTGCGCAACATCCCGGTCGGCACCGTGATCCACGCGATCGAGCTCCGCCCCGGTGGCGGCGCGAAGATCGCCCGGTCCGCGGGCGTCAGCGTCCAGCTCGTCGCCAAGGACGGCCCCTACGCCCAGTTGCGTATGCCGTCCGGCGAGATCAGGAACGTCGACGTGCGCTGCCGCGCCACCATTGGTGAGGTCGGCAACTCCGACCACTCCAACATCAACTGGGGCAAGGCCGGTCGCATGCGGTGGAAGGGCAAGCGCCCGACCGTCCGTGGTGTCGCGATGAACCCGGTCGACCACCCGCACGGTGGTGGTG
>JALZNB010000190.1 GCA_030857905.1 Actinomycetota bacterium | reverse complement strand
CACCGAGGTCGCGGATGGCCTGCGGGTCGGGCCCGATCCAGGTCAGCCCGGCGTCCATGACGGCCTGGGCGAACTCGGCGTTCTCCGAGAGGAAGCCGTAGCCGGGGTGCACGGAGTCCGCGCCCGCCCGCTTCGCCACGTCGAGAACCTTGTCGAAGGAGAGATAGCTTTCTCCGGGTGTGTTCCCACCGAGCGCGAACGCCTCGTCGGCGAGCCGTACGAAAGGCGCGTCGCGGTCGGGATCGGCGTACACCGCGACGCTGGCCAGGCCCGCGTCACGGCACGCTCGGATCACCCGGACGGCGATCTCGCCTCGGTTGGCGATGAGAACCTTGCTCAACGCCGTTGCCTTGGCTGACTCCGACACGCCGTTCCTCCTAGTTCGCGCGAGCTTGTGGGGAGTTTACGGATACCCGGCCGGGCCGGGACCGAGAGCAACCCCACAATCATGGGTACGGTCCCCGTACTCGGTCATCGCCTGGTCATCGCGGGCGGTCCGGGGATGAGAATCGTCGAGAGCGCGCAGTGGGGGAGGTTCGGGTGAGCACGAGGAACGTGCCCCGGGGGGTGGTCGCCACGGTCGTCGTCTGTGTCCTGGTCATCGCCGCGGCGATGACCTCGGCTGTGCTGCTGCGCTCCCGCACCCCGGTCGCCACGCCACTGCCGACCCCGAGCATCACCCCGACCACGACGGGTGTCGGGGTGTCGGGCTGCCTGCGTGAACCTTGCCAGGTGCTCGCCACCGCCACTGTCGGCGGGACCATCATGGAGCTGGTCGCCGACTCCGGGGCCACCTCGGGGCGGCTGCGCATCGGCGGTCCGTCGGCCAGCCAGGTCATCGAGACCACCATCACCGAGCGCGGCGTGAAGCTGACACCGGGTTCGCTGCGGTGCTACCCCGCCTCGGTGTCGGCCTGCCTGATCATGGGATCGAACGAGGAGGGCGCGACCGGTCAGGTCGTCGTCGGCCGATCGGACAAATGGAGCGCGTTGGAGCGGGCCTATTTCTCCGAGGCCAATTACCTGCTGCTGAACAATGTCACCAGCGATTCGGCACCCGAGGTGATCGCGGTGCAGCGCGATTGCGGCCGAACAACCGGCGATTGCGCCAAACGTCCGGTGTACGCCCAGGTTTTCGGCCTCGGCGGCCAGGAGATCGGTTGCTCACGCACCTATCCCAGGCTGGAGGCGTTGCCCGGCTACCCCCTGGTGCAGTTGACCGCGGCCCAGCTACGAGAGTGCCCATGACGATGGCCGCCATCGACCTGCGACGGCGGCCATCGTCAACGGGTCTGTCGGTCAGGCCGGGACTGTTTCCTTGACCTGACGCGGTTCCGGGGCATCGTCCAGCAGCGGCGGACCGCTCGGGGTGTTGAGCACCTCGTCATCGAGCAGGTTCTCGCCGCGCGCCACCAGTACCGGCACGGTGATCTGACCCGCCACGTTGGTCGCGGTGCGGATCATGTCGAGGATCGGGTCGATGCCGAAGACGATCGCGACACCGATGGCCACGACCTCCGGCGGTAGACCGATCGTGCTCATGGTCAGGGTGAGCATGGTGAACCAGCCGGTGGTGCCCGCGGTGGCGAACGCGCCGAACACCGAGACCACGACGATGCCCACGTACTGCCAGAAGCTCAGCGACACGCCGAACAGGTTGGCGATGAAGATCGTGGTGATCGCCGGGTAGAGCGAGGCGCAGCCGTCCATCTTCGTCGTGGTGCCCAGCGGCACCGCGAAGCCCGCGTAGCCGGGTTCGACACCGAGGTTGACCGCGGTCTGCCTGCTCAGCGGCAGCGTGGCGGCCGAGGAGCGGGAGACGAAGGCGAACTGGATCGCTGTCCACGCCTTGGCGAAGAACATCAGCGGACTGACCTTGCCGAAGAAGCGCAGCAGTACCGGGTAGACGATCAGCATGACGATCAGCGAGCCGATGTAGATGGACGCGATCAGCGACAGCAGCGGCTTGACGAACTCGTTGCCGTAGGTGGCGAACGCGGTACCGATCAGACCGAGGACACCGATCGGGGCCAGCCTGATGATCCAGCCGAGTACCTTCTGGATGATGTCGAACGCCGAACGGTTGAACGCCACGAACGGCGCGGCCCGCTCACCGAGCACGTAGGTCGCGATGCCGACGAACACCGCGACGAAGACGACCTGCAGGATCTCGCCCTCGCTGAACGCGCTGAAGATGTTGCTCGGCACCAGGTTCTGCAGCACGGTCAGCCAACTGCCCTGGTCGCGGGTCGCCAGCTTCTCGACGGTGGCCTCGCTCGGCTGGATGTTGATGCCCTTGCCCGCACCGCTGATCACACCGATCGCGATGCCGATGAGGACGGCGATCAGTGAGGTGATGCCGAACCACATCAGGGTCTTGCCGCCCAACCTCGCGGCAGTGCGCGGTCCGCCGAGGCTGCGCAGGCTGTTGATGCCGACCACGATCGCGGTGAAGACCAACGGGATCACGGTGAACTGCAACAGGTTGGTGAAGATCGTGCCGATCGTGTCCAGTGTGGTCGTCAGCCACTCCGACTCGGTGCGGTCGGCGATGAAGCCGAGTATCGCGCCCGCGACGAGACCGGCGAGGACGGCGAGACCGAACAGCAGGGTTTTGCGGTTACCCGAACGAGGCTGCGCCTGCGTAGGAGTGGGCGGTGATGCCATGTCTGGCTCCAGGGTGCGAAGGGTGAGGTGAGGGGTGGACGCGGCTTAGCGCGGACAGAGCGAACTCGCCTGCAGCCGCAGGTCGACATGCAGGCGCTGAGTCAGTGCCAAACTCGGGAAAACCCTGATCACGTCCCTATCCAACTCGCTTCGCGCCGAATTACTTCCGCCAAATGGCGGAGATCGAGGTCACCTTTTGCCGTCATTGCCAGTCCAGAAGTCGACGACGCTCGATCCGGTCTTCTTCAGCAACTCGCGCACCAGTGGGAGGCTGATGCCGATGACGCTCGACGGGTCGCCTTCGATGCGGTCGACGAACCAGCCGCCGAGGCCGTCGATGGCGAACGCGCCCGCCACCTGGAGTGGTTCGCCGGTGGCGAGGTAGGCGTCGAGTTCGTGGTCGGTGGGGCGAGCAAAGTGCACGATCGTTCGTTC
>JALZNB010000178.1 GCA_030857905.1 Actinomycetota bacterium | reverse complement strand
GTGCCGATGGAGCCACCGATCTGCTGTACCGCGTTGATCGCCGCTGACGCCGCGCCGGAGTCCTCCGGGCGGACGCCGGTGATGCCGACGGTCATACCGGCGGCCATGGTCAGGCCGATGCCGAAGCCCGCGATCATCAGGCCGGGCAGCACGTCGGCGGAATAGGTGCTGTTCTCGTCGAGGAAGACCAGCATGGCGGTGCCGACGGCAGCGAGGATCATGCCGACCACGACCAGCGGCCGTGGGCCGATCTTGGGCAGCAGCACCGTGGTGGCTCCGGTCGCGCCGACCATGAGGGTGCCGATCATCGGCAGGAACGCGAGTCCACTCTGTACCGGGCCGAACCGCAGGTTGAGCTGCATGAAGTAGGTCAGGAACAGGAAGATGACGAACATGCCCGCGCACAGCAGGAAGATCGCGGCGAACGAGCCGCCCCGGTTGCGGTCCATCAGGATGCGCAGCGGCAGCAGCGGGTGGTTCGTGCGGGTCTGGAGGAACACGAAGGCGATGAGCAGCGCGACACCCGCGGCGATGAAGCCCCAGGTGGACACCGAGCCCCACGATTCGGTCTCGGCGTTGCCGAGGCCGTAGACCAGCGCGAACATGCCGGTGGTCGCGGTGATCACGCCGGGGATGTCGAGCTTCGGGCGCTCGGTCACCGTGTTGCGGCCGAGCAGCGCCACGCCACCGATGAACGCGATACCGGCGAAGACCAAGTTGATGAACATGCACCAACGCCAGTCGAGGTACTCGGTGAGCACGCCGCCGAGCAGCAGGCCGATGGCGCCACCGGCGCCGGAGATGGCACCGAAGATGCCGAACGCCTTGCCGCGTTCCTTGGGATCGCTGAAGGTGGTGGTGAGCAGGGACAGCGCGGCCGGTGCGAGCAGGGCGGCGAAAACACCCTGGCCGACGCGGGCGGCGACCAGCATCGTGAAGTCGTTGGCCGCGCCACCGATGGCGGAGGCGACCGCGAATCCGGCGACGCCGATCAGGAACGTCAGCCGTCGGCCGAACAGGTCGGCGATCCGGCCGCCGATGAGCAATAACGAGCCGAAGCTCAGCGCGTAGCCGGTGATCAGCCACTGCCGCTGGTCGTTGCTGAAGCCCAGGTCCACCTGGGCCGATGGCAGCGCGATGTTCACGACTGTGGCGTCGAGTACGACCATGACCTGCGCGAGCGCGATCACAGCGAGGATCAGCCAGCGCCTGTTGGACGCCTGGCCTCGGGGCGCGGAGGTCGATGGCGCACCAGGCGCGTCGGACAGAGTCATGGTCAATCCCCCTGAAGAGTGGTTTCCCGGCGAAGCTAGCACAGAAGCGGAGAAGGTCCCTCCGGTTTGCTGGTAAGCTGACACCGTGACTTCCGACACCCGTCCGCTGCGTGCCGACGCCGAACGCAACCGAGTCCGGGTCGTCGTCGCGGCGCGGGAAGTGTTCGCCCGCAACGGCATCAGCGTCACGCTCGACGATGTCGCGCGGCACGCGGGCGTCGGCGTGGGGACGGTGTACCGGCGGTTCCCGAACAAGGAGTCCCTTGTGGACGCCGTGTTCGATCACGTCATCGACGAACTTCGGGACCTGGTGGACCAGGCGAGCGCCGAACCGGACGCGTGGACGGGACTGGTGGGACTTCTGACCTCGATCGCCGCGCGCCAGTCGGCCGATCGCGGGTTGTACGAGATCTGCACCGGGGCGGACTTCGGTCAGATGGCGCGGTTCGCCGAGAAGCTGATCCCCGCCGCGGACACGCTGGTGGCTCGCGCACAGGCGGACGGCACCCTCCGGGCGGATTTCGCGGCACCGGACATCGGCCCGCTGTTGATGATGGTGGCCACGGTGGCCGAGTTGACCGGTGAGTTCAATCCCGACCTCTGGCGTCGCTATCTGGCCGTGCTGCTGGACGGGATTCGGGCGCCGGGGGAGTCACCGCTGCCGGGAGAACCGCCGACGCATATCCAGGTGGACAAAGCGATTCGAGCCATGCGCAAGTGACCGCGCCGGGCGTTCGTCCCGTTGTCGGGTAGATGAATTCGGGTGTCGGCCCGGAAACGGTCTACGTTGCCTGGAGCGAGAACACCGGGATCATGAGGGGAATCTGTTCATGGGCCTGGGGCGTGAGGTGCGCGGCCGCTCTACTTCAGTTCCGACGACGACTTGCCGAGCAGTCTGCGGGCGACGATGAGTTGCTGGATCTGTTGCGTGCCCTCGAAAATGTCGAGGATCTTCGAGTCCCGGGCCCATTTCTCCAGCAACGAGTTCTCGCTGTAGCCGAGTGAACCGGTGAGTTCCACGCACCGCAGTGTGATGTCGACCGCCGAGCGTCCGGCTTTCGCCTTGGCCATGCTTGCTTGGAGCGAGTTGGGTTTGCGATTGTCCGCCATCCAGGCCGCCTCAAGGGAGAGCAGGTAGGCGGCTTCCCAGTCCGCTTCGAGCTGGAGGAACGTTGCCGCGGCAGCGGATTGGGACAACGATGGACGGTCGTAGTCGATGTCGATGCCCGCTTTCGACAGCAGTGCGCGGGTTTCCTCCAGCGCCGCACGGGCGACGCCGACGGCCATCGCGGCGACCAGGGGGCGCGTGTTGTCGAAGGTCTGCATGACCCCGGCGAAGCCCTGCTCGGTGTTGATCTCGGGGCTGCCCAGCAGGTTGTCCTTGTGCACGCGTACGTCGTCCAGGACGAAGTGCGCTGTGTCGGAGGCCTTGATGCCGAGCTTGTGCTCCAGTCGGACAAGAGTGAAGCCGGGGGTGTCCCGATCAACCACAAAGGACTTGATGGCCGCCTTGCCGAGTGCGCGATCGAGGGTCGCCCACACCACGACGCAGTCCGCGCGTTCGCCCGCGGTGACGAAGATCTTCTCACCGTTGAGGATGTAGTGGTCGCCGTCGCGCACGGCTGTGGTGCGGATGGCGCCTGAATCGGAGCCGCAGTCCGGTTCGGTGATCGCCATCGCGGCCCACTTGCCTTGGTAGCGCGCCAGTTGTTCGTCGTTGGCGACCGAGGCGATCGCGGCATTGCCCAAACCTTGTCGAGGCATGGACAGCAGCAGACCGACATCGCCCCAGCACATCTCGATGGTGCCCAGGAGCAGACGCAGGTTGGCGCCGTTCTGGTTGCCATCGCCGGTCGACGACGAGCGCCGGACACCACCCGCGCCCGCGCCGCCACCGGAGGCCGACAGGCCGTCGAGCAGTGCCGCGAGGACGTCGAGTTCCTTGGGGTAGGTGTGCTCGGCCCGGTCGTACTTGCGGGAGTTGGGCCGAAAGAACGCCTCGGCCGCTTGGTGGGCCTGGTCGACGAGTTGCCGGAACTTCGTGGGGACTTCGAGGTTGATCATGTGTTCGCCAGTCCTCAGACGAGGACGATCCCTTCCGCGATGCCGACCGCGCGCAGATCCCGATACCACCGCTCCGCCGGGTGTTCCTTGACGAACCCGTGGCCGCCGAGGAGTTGCACGCCGTCGTTGCCGATCAGCATTCCCTTCTCCACGCACAGTTTCCTGGCCAGCCCGGCCTCGCGCGCGTACGTTTTTCCTTGTTCCGCACGGGAAGCCGCTCGGTAGGTGAGCAGTCGCATGCCTTCGAGTTCGATGCCGATGTCTGCCACCCGGAACGCCACGCCCTGTCTGTGGCTCACGGGTTCTCCGAAGGCGAACCGCTGGTTGACATAGGGGACGACATAATCCAGTACCGCCTGGGCCGTACCGACCGCGAGCGCGCTCCATCCGATCCGGGCCAGTCGCACACACTCGGTGTAGACATCGGGTTTTCCGTGGCCGAGCAGTGCGGACATGGGCAGCGACACTTTGTCCAACACCACCCGTCCCAGGCTGGCCGCCCGCAAGCCCATCGCGGGCTCGGATTCGATCCGCACGCCCGGGGTCGCGGACTCGACAACGAACAACGCGGGACCGCGGCCGTCCAGGTCGGCGGCGATCACGAACAGTTCGGCCCGCGCCGCTCGGGGGACCATCGACTTGACGCCGTCGAGTACGAAACCGTTCGACGTCCTGTGTGCCTTGGTGCGTAAGGAGAATGGATCGAACAGGGGGTGCGGTTCCTGCACCGCGAGCGCGGCGGCGGGAACCTCGTCGCCGACAAAGGACGGAAGGTAGGTCGACTGCTGCACCTCATCGCCCCACAGCACCAGCGCGGTGCTGACGGCGGACGGTGCGAGGCAGGCGACCGCCAGACCCATGTCGCCGTGTGCCATGGCTTCCGCGATGAGCACGTTGGTGACCGCTGAGCGCTCGGTCCCGAGACCGCCGAGTTCTTCCGGTACGCCGATGAGGGTCACGCCGAGTTCGGTGGTCGAGGTCAGGACGCTGAGTGGGGTCTCGCATTTCGCGTCCGCGTCGGCGGCGATCGGGCGCAGTCGCTCGGCGGCGAACTCGGCGACGGTGTCGCGGATGAGTTGTTGTTCGTCGCTCGGCGTCAGATCAAATAGATCGTGCGCGGGGGCAGGTGCGAGACGTTTCGGAGTCGTGAGTCGTCGGGTGGCAGTGAAGGTTCGGCCGGCTACGCCGAAGCCGGTCCTGGCCGCCTGATAAACGCCGCGCTCGACGGGTTTGCGCAGGCGCAGGCGGTCAAGAACGGTGGTGCTCGCCAGCCGGTTCAGGGCGGAGAGGACCGTTCCCATGGCGTCCCGGCCAGGTTTGTCGTTCATGGTGTCCTCCCTCGACGCAGGCTTACCTACTCAAGAGTAGCAAGCGAGCGGGGACGATGGGGTCACCGCCGTTCGACGACCCCCGCCAACGGGCGACCGGTGATGTAGCGGTCGAGGTTCTCCTCGAACAGGCGAACCAACTCCTCGCGCCAGCCCCGCACGTCTCCGGACATGTGCGGTGAGATCATCACGTTCGGCATCCCCCACAACGGTGACGCGGGCGAGAGCGGCTCGTCGGCGAAGACGTCGATGGCCGCGCCCGAGATGACCCCGGAGTCGAGCGCGTCGATGAGATCCTCGGTCACCACCAGACCCCGACGGCCGAGATTGATCAGCCGTGCGGTGGGCCGCATCGCCCGCAGCGCGGCGGCGTCGATCAGCTTGGCCGTGTCGCCGGTCAGGGGCACCGCGATGATCACGTAATCGTGTCGCGACAGTGCGTCACGCAACGTGGACATCGGCACGATGTCAACGAAATCCGGGTCCGACGCGCGCCCGAACTTGCCCACGCCCGTCGAGCGCACCCCGACCGCCGCCAGCTTGCGAGCGATCGCCCGCCCGATCGGGCCACTGCCCACGATCAGCGCGCTCGACCCGGCCAGTCGTTCGGTCTCGCGGTGCTGCCAACGACGGCGCTGCTGTAGCCGCAGGGTCGTCGGCAGGTCTTTGGCGAAGGCGAGGACCAACGCGAGCACGTACTCGGCCATCGGCTCGTCGAAGACGCCGCGCGCGTTGGTGAGGATCACGTCGCTGTCGCGTAGCGCGGGGAACAGGAGGTGGTTCACCGCCGCGCCCGCCGCGTGCACCCACCGGACGGAGTCGACTTCCTGCCAGGCGCGCGAGAGGCCGGGAACGCGTGATTCCCAGACGAAGACGATGTCCGCGCCGGGCAGCACTTCGGCGAAACCGGTCGCGTCGGCGTAGCGAACGTTCGCCCGCGCCTCGACTCGGTCCATCCGAGGCGGCCGGTCGGTGCCGTGCAGCACCGCGACGGTGGGCCGCCTGGGTGTGTTCATGGCTGAGGCATCCCCGATTCGGGTGGGCGTGCCGGATGGAGTCCCGGTCACGCTAGGAACGGCGTCCGACGGTGTCAAACTCGCTGAAGGGGCACCGGCGCGTGTGACCGAAGGTGGCGGCTCGGTCACACGGCGGTTGATGCTCGGGTGGGTAGACTGAAGGTTAGGCCATTCGTGAGCCCGATTCACTCGAACGGCTCAACCAGGACGAGCTCGATCAACCACTGCGTCTGCACGTTCGGTCATGCACTGCTCGATACTGTCGTCCCTCGGTGGGTGGCGACCCGCCGGCAGGGCCTGTACCTGCGGTTATATCGATCTCGCTGGTCGGCGGGTGCGGATCTCGGATCCGTTGGCGGAAGCGGACTCTGGACCGTTTGATCTTTAGGCCGTCCGACGCATAGGGACCTTGGACCCTTTCCCGTGTGAGGTTGAATACGAAAATATCCCTCGTATGCAGCAGAGATACCCCTGGTGCACAGCCCGGACCCCGGCTAACATCACTCTCTGTCAGGGGCACCATCGAATCCGACGGTGTGACGCTGGGAGAAGATCGTGACCCCGGACACTAGCGCCGCCGCAGACCTCGACGGCGTACCTCCCCTATTGGTGCGCCGATAATCTGGGGGCTCATTGTGAGTTCATCTGTTTCCACGCCTGCCTCGACGACCCGCGAGGCCCCGGCCAGGACCGCGAGTACCGACGCGGTGTTCGCGCGGCTCAAGAGCAGCGCGTTCCACGAGTTGGTGGCGTTGTCCCTCAAGGATGACAAGGTCGCCATCGGCACCCTGTTCACCTGGATCAACCCGGCCATCGTGCGGTACTGCCGCGCCCGCATCGGGCGAACCGGGTCGGCCTACTCCTCCGCCCACGACGTCGCCCAGGAGATCATGCTGGCCATCCTCGGCGCCCTGCCCCGGTACCACGACGACTGCGAATCATTCCTGCCGTTCGTCTACGGTATCGCCTCGCACAAGGTCGCCGACTACTACCGCCGCTCCGGCCGAGACCGCTCCGAACCCGTCGCCGACGTCCCCGACACCATCGACCAACGCCTCGGCCCCGAACAGATCACCCTGCGCAGCGAGATGCGCGCCCGCCTGATCGGCCTGCTCGACACCCTCGCCCCACGCCAACGCGAGATCCTCGTCCTGCGCCTGATCGTCGGCCTCTCCGCCCAGGAAACCGCCACGGCGATCGGCCTCACCGCCACCGCGGTCCGCGTCGCCCAACACCGCGCCCTCAACCGCCTCCGCGGCGGCCTCACCGCGACCGACTGGCTCTGAACTGGTGTGGCGGGACCTCCCGCCACACCAGCTCTCGTCTCAGTCGCGGGCCTTCGCCCGCACGAACAGTTGAACCTCGACCCGGCCGGGCTCGGCGACGGCTTCCAGATCCTGGAATTCCAGGACGTCGAACCCGGCGTCGGTCACGACCTGCCGCAGCTTGTCGGGCGGGTACGCGGACACTGTCGTCGCCGCACCGAGGAAATTGACCGGGAACGCGTCGAAGTCCCCCTGGACCATGCTGATCAACAGCAGTCGCGGCCCGGTGAGATGCCGCTTGGCGCGTTGGATGGTGGCCTCGATGTCCGCCTTGCTGAGCATCAACAGCGAGAAGAACGCGACAACGGCGTCATACTCGCCATCGAAGGACCGCAGGTCCCCGAGCCGGTAGGTGCCGCCGGGCGCCTGTTCCTCCGCGAGGGCGACCATGACAGCCGACTCGTCGATGCCGACGACGTCCATCCCGGCGTCGATCAGTTGCTTGGCGGTGGGCAGGCCGGAGCCAACCCCGAGGTCGAGAACCCGAGAGCCGCGCGGGAGCTGTTCGATCAGCCAGTCGCCCTCGGCGACCTGCGCCGCGCGCTCGACGAAGGACTCGTCGTAACGCTTGCCGATATGGTCAAATGCGGGAGTGTCATTGGGCACGGGGACAGGATGGCCGGGGCGTGCCGCCCTCGTCCAGTGGGCGGGTCATCCGTGGCCCATCCGTGGCTGGAATGGGACACGGTGCCCGCGGATCGCTCTCGCGCGGCGATCTTCACGTCGGACCCGACCATGGAGAATCGCGGGGGCGTAGGGAGCATCTACGCC
>JALZNB010000173.1 GCA_030857905.1 Actinomycetota bacterium | reverse complement strand
CGAACGGCGGTGACCTGGGAAGTTCTCCCAGGTCACCGCCGTTGCGCGAAGGACGGCCGTCAGGCCTTCTTGGTCTCCCAGAAGATCTTGTCGACCTCGCCGACCAGGTCGAGCAGAGCCTGGCCGGTGGCCGGGTCCATCGAGCCCTTGGTGCCGCCGGCACCCGCCGCCTTCGTCGCCCGGTTGAGCAGGTCGTGCAGGTCCGGGTACTTCTCGAAGTGCGGCGGCTTGAAGTAGTCGGTCCACAGGACCCACAGGTGGTGCTTGACCAGTTCGCTGCGCTCCTCGGCGATGTTGATCGCGCGAGTGCGGAACTCCGGGTCGTCGTTGTCCTGGTACTTCTGCTGGATGGCCTTGACAGACTCGGCCTCGATGCGCGCCTGGGCGGGGTCGTACACGCCGCAGGGGAGGTCGCAGTGGGCGGTGGCCACCAGGCTCGGGGTGAAGAAGCGCGACAACAGTCGCATGGGTCCTCCATGGCAAAACGGGGATGCTCCGACGAATCGACCCTACTCCGGGCAGGATGGGGTGGCAGGTGGAGGTGATCGTTGTCCAACGACCGGAGGCATCGTGCGACTGCCGTTGCGCCGCGTTCTCGTGCGCGGGCCCTCGATGGCGCCGACGCTGTCCGACGGGGACATCGTGTTGGCGATACACCGAGACCCACGGCCGGGTGACATCGTCCTGGTGACCTGGCGGGCGCGTCCCGGCCAGCTCTCGATCAAACGCGTGGTCCGCCGCGACGGCGACGGATGGCATGTGCGAGGCGACAACAGGTTCGCCGACACCGCCGTGGACTCCAGACTGCTCGGTGCCGCCCAGGTCCACGCCGTCGTCCTGTGGCGGCTGTGGCCGCGTCCCGGCCGCCTGACCTAGCTCGCGCGCAGCTTCTCGTACCGGGCGACGCAGTCGGCGTAGTTGGGCAGCAGGCCCGCCGCCTTGGCCTCGGCCAGGCTCGGCGCGGCGGCGTCCTTGTCGGACATGACCGCGGTCACCTCGTCCGACCACGGCAGCGCGAGTGTCGGGTCGAGTGGGTGGATGCCGTGTTCGGCGCCGGGGTTGTAGCCGGTGGAGCACAGGTACGAGATCACGGTGTCGTCCTCAAGGGCGACGAAGCCGTGCCCGACGCCCTCGGGCACGTAGACCGCGCGGAAGTTCTCCGGGTCGAGCCGGACCATGTCCCACTGGCCGAAGGTCGGGGAGCCGACCCGGATGTCGATCACGAAGTCGAGCAGCGCGCCCTGGGGGCAGTAGACGTACTTGGCCTGCCCCGGCGGCACGTCGGCGAAGTGGATGCCGCGGACCGAGCCCTTGCGCGAGGTGCTGTGGTTGGTCTGCGCCACCGTCAGCGGGTGGCCGACCGCCTTCACGAACGCCTCGCCCTGGAAAGGGGAGACGAAGACACCGCGATGGTCGGGGAAAGTCCGGGGAGTGAACTCGAACGCGTCTGGCACGTTCAGTTCTCGTACCTGCATGGATAAGAGCTTAGCGATAGGCCCTCGCGCCTGCGAATACGCCTGAACGCGCCATCCCAAACCGAACGGACGTCTTGGTAAAAGGGTGGCTGACCTGCGGAAAGCCCACTCGGGAATGTGACCCGCACCGCAGTCAAAGATCGTATTTTTCTGCCACACTGGAATCACCGCGCATACCGGTTCCGCCCCCACCAGGGGCCCAGTGACCGATTCCCCCGATCAGCCGATGTCAAGCCGAAGTCCACCCGCGACGAGAAACCGCGTGAGATCACGGCAGCCGGAGCCACTGCTTCGGCCACTCCAGCGTGCCCATCCGCGTCTGAATTCCCGGCGCGACGTACAGGAGCGACCTTCATGACCGCAGAACCCATGACCGCCACCGATCTGGCCCAGGGCCCGGTCACCGACGCCGAGATCTTCACCGCGCACGAAGGCGGCAAACTCGGCATCGCGGTGACCAAACCGATCGACGACCCGCGTTCGCTCGCCATGGCCTACACCCCCGGCGTGGCGAAAGTGAGTCTCGCGATCGCCGAGGACCCCACCCTCGCCGCGCGCTACACCTGGGCGTCTCGCCTGGTCGCGGTGGTCTCCGACGGCACGGCCGTCCTCGGTCTCGGTGACATCGGCGCCAGCGCGTCGCTGCCGGTGATGGAGGGCAAGGCCGCGCTGTTCAAGGCGTTCGGCGGGCTCGACTCCATCCCGCTGGTGCTCGACACCACCGACGTGGACGAGATCGTGGAGACCCTGGTCCGGCTGCGCCCGTCCTTCGGCGCGGTCAACCTCGAAGACGTCTCGGCGCCGCGCTGCTTCGAGCTAGAAGCCAAGCTCATCGAGGCACTGGACTGCCCGGTCATGCACGACGACCAGCACGGCACCGCCATCGTGTTGCTCGCCGCGCTGAGGGGGGCGAACAAGGTCCTGGACAACGACATCGCCGATCAGCGGGTGGTCATCGCCGGTGCGGGCGCGGCCGGGATCGCCTGCGCCAAGATCCTGCTCGCCGCGGGCGTCGGCGACGTCACGCTGCTCGATTCGCGCGGGATCATCCACCCCGGTCGGGAGAACCTGAACTCGATCAAGGCCCAGCTCGCCGAGGTCACCAACTCCACGGGTCTGCGTGGCGGTCCGGCCGAGGCGCTCGCGGGCGCGAACGTGTTCGTCGGCCTGTCCGCGGGCACCGTGCCCGAGGAGCTGGTCGCCTCGATGGCGCCCGAGTCGATCGTCTTCGCCCTGTCCAACCCGAACCCGGAGATCCACCCCGACGTCGCGGGCAAGTACGCCGCCATCGTGGCCACCGGTCGCAGCGACTTCCCGAACCAGATCAACAACGTGCTGGCCTTCCCCGGCATCTTCCGGGGCGCGCTCGACGCCGGTGCCCGCCGGATCACCGAGCGGATGAAGCTCGCCGCCGCCGACGCGATCGTGGCCGTCGCCGAAGACGATCTCGGCCCCGACAAGATCGTGCCGAGCGCGCTGGACCCGAGGGTCGCGCTCGAAGTGGCCGCGGCTGTCGCTCGGGCGGCCAAGGAGGACGGGGTAGCCTGACAGCCGGCGGGATGCTCGGCAGCGGTGCCCCACCCGCCTACTCGAGGGTGGAGGGATCGCTCCGTGGCCGAGCATGTCGTGCGCGCCGGACTCCCCCGGGTCGGGTTGCCCCCGGGTGGGTTCGACCGCAGGACGGTCGACACCACCCCGGCGGCGGTCCCTGACCTGGCCGATTCGGAGATCGTCGACTTCGACGACGATCCCGTCACCGAGCGCGCGATGCTGCTGGAGGGCCAGCGAATCGCCAAGCTGGGTAGCTGGTCGGTCGATGTGGTCTCCCGGGTGGCCTACCTGTCCGATGGCCTGCGCAAACTGTGTGGCCTGCCGTCGGTGGGCGCGTTGAAAGACGTCATAGCGTTGGTCCACCCGGATGACATGGGCGCGTTGCGGGACTTCCGCGAGCGCCTCCACCGGCAACATTCCGGCCAGCCGATCGAGCTGGAGGTCCGCGACGACAGCGGCGAACGCACCTATCTCGTGCGTGCCCGTACCGAGCGGGCCGTCGACGGTTCGCTGGTCAAAGTGCACGGCACCGTCCAGGACTTCACCAAGTTCCGTGCCATGGAGCGCAGGCTCAGCCAGGACGGCAGGCTCTTCCGCGAGGCCCAGCGGGTCGCCCGCCTCGGCACCTGGGAGTGGAACACCGACACCAACGACTGCCTGTGGTCCTCGATGCTCTACGAGCTCGGCGGGGTCGAGCCGGGCAAGAAGATCACCTACGCCGACTACCTCCAGTTGGTCCACCCGGACGACCGGGGCTGGGTCGACCAGCGGTGGCAGGAGCTGGCATCGACCAAACGCGCGGTGGAGTGCGAGCACCGGGTCGTACTCCCGGACGGCAAGCGCCGGGTGTTCCGCATCCGAGGCGAGGCCGCGGGCCCGGACAGCGAGCCAGGGGTGATGATCGGGACCGCGCAGGACGTCACCGAGCAGCGGTCGACCGAGACCCGGATGCAGCGCTCCAGCAAGCGGTTCACCGACCTGGTGGCCATCACCCCGGTCGGCATCGCCCTGTTCGACGACACCGAACACCTGGTCGACGCGAACGACGCGCTGTGCTCGCTGCTCGGCATGAACCTCGATTCGCTGCGGGGCATGACCGCCGAGCAGCTCACCCACCCCGACGACCGCGACGCCAAACGCGGCACGCATCCGTTCCACAGCGGCCAGCGGGTGTTGATCACAGCCGCGGGCAAGCCGGTCTACTGCGAGCTGAACGCCACGGTGTCGGTCTCCGACGACGGCCAGCGCTTCTGGCTGGTGGTCTTCGCCGACGTCACCGACCGCAGGCGCGCGGCGGAGCGGCTGCGCTACCAGGCCACCCACGACGAGCTGACCGGGTTGCCTGGTCGCGCCGCGGTGAAGGAACTGCTGGCCAAACTCCTCGGTGGCCGCGACTACCAGCGCATCGCGCTGCTGTTCTGCGATGTCGACAACTTCAAGCGCGTCAACGATTCTCTCGGCCACGACGTCGGCGACGAACTCATCACCGCGCTCGCCCGTCGCCTCGAACGCGGCTTGCCGCCGAGTTGCACGGTCGCCCGCATGTCCGGCGACGAGTACGTCATCATCTGCTCGGACGTCGACGAGGCGGGCGGTGTCGACGCGCTGGCCAACCAGGCGGCAGGTTTGCTGCGCACCGCCGTCCCGGTCCGCGGCCAACTGCTGCGCGTGTCGGCCTGCATCGGCGCCGCGGTCCCCAGCGGCCCGGAGACCAGCGGCGCCGACCTGCTGCGCTACGCCGACGCCGCCATGTTCGCCGCCAAGGCCAGGGGGACCGGCCGCGTCTCGCTGGCCAGCGACGCCCTGATCGCCTCGGCGAACAACCAGATGGAGATGGAAGGCCAGCTCCGCGAGGCCATCGCCGAGGACCAGCTCGTCCTGCACTACCAGCCCGTCGTCGGACCGGACGGCACAGTGTTGTCGGCCGAGGCCCTGGTGCGCTGGCCACACCCGCAGCGCGGCCTGCTCGCTCCCGGCGAGTTCCTCCCGGTCGCCGAACAGGGCGACCTGCTCGGCGAACTCGACCGGTGGGTGTTGCGCACGGCGCTGGCCGAAGCCGTCGACTGGCCGCAGGTCTCCGGCAGCACGGTCGGTGGCGGGGTGGGCATCGCGGTGAACCTGAGCGGACTCGTGCCCGGCGACCCGGAATTCGTGGACGTCGTCTCGGCGGCCGTCGCCGCGACCGGCATCGCCTGGGACCGCGTGGTCCTCGAACTCGTGGAGACCAGCCTCATCGACCTGCCCTCGCGCAGCCGCGAGGCGATGGCCGAGCTGGTGGAGCGCGGCGTGCGGTTCGCCGTCGACGACTTCGGGACCGGGTACTCGAGTCTGGCCCGGCTCAAGGAACTCCCGGCGCAGATCATCAAGATCGATCGGCGGTTCGTCTCCGGCGTGGCCACCGACGCCTCCGACTTCGCCGTGGCCAGGGCCCTGGTCGACATGGCCCGCGCGATGGGTCGTAGCTGCGTGGCCGAGGGCGTGGAGAACGCGACCCAGTTCCACGTGCTGCGTGGGGTCGGCGTGGACGCCTACCAGGGTTGGCTGTTGTCGCGACCGCTGCCGAGCCACGAATTTCGTGAGGTGCTGAAGATGGGGCCGGTCCACATCCCGAGCGGTGCCTGAGCCGGTGGCGTGACTCGTCACGAGCCACGCCACCAGTTCCTACGCTGACCGGTCGGCGGCGACCAGCAGTGCCCGCAGCCGGTGGCGCGGCAGATCGATCAACCGCGCGGCGAGGTCCCTCGCGTCCGGCGCCAACTCCGCCACCCGGTCTCGGGCCGATCGCTTCGTCAACTCGCCGTCAGAGGCCGCGATCAACGCCTCCCGCCACGCGTTCGCGACGGTCCCGTGTGCTCGGTCGAGCAGCGCCCGCGCCACGCCACCCGACTCCACCGGTGAACCGACGACGACGGCGTGCTTCCCGTCCGGGGTGCTGCGGTGGAAGGTCAGCCGGAACTTCACCCCGACCAACTCCTGCAACGCGGTCTGTCCGCGCTGGTCGGTGATGTCCGGGTGGTTGTTCGACACCAGTGCCGCGACCCGGACCGGGGGCGCCGCGACCAGCGTCCGGGCCAGCCACGGCCCGGGATCGCCACTGAGGTCGTAGGCCAACGGCCCGTTGGCCCGCACCGGGGACGACCACCCCGGCCCGCGCGGGGTCGCGTGGTCGCCCGCCAGCCGCATCAGCGCGTCGATCGCCGCCGGATCCGCCGCACCGGACTCGACCGACTGCGGCCCGTGCGTGTAAATCCCGGGCGCGCCACCGGATGTGCCCTCGGCCAGGGCGCGGGAGCGCGAGGTTGGTTGCAGCACATAGAGATCGCTGGCGCTGCCCACGGCCTGCGCGCCGTGATACCGGTTGAACCCGGGCAACACCGCCTCGAACACCAAGCCCAGTCGCAGGATCTCCTGCTGCGCCTTCAACCCCAGCGCCGGGTTGCGTTCGCTGTAGCCGTAGGCCACCACGACCCGGCCTGTGTTGTCGCGCAACGTCTCCACGCCGCGAGCGAGGAACAACCGCATGCCCTCCGGGGTGTACGGCGGATCGGTGAACACCAGATCGGCGCTGCCCACGATCGACGGCGGCAACCCGAACCGGAAGTCGGCGTGCAGACACTCGATGTCCAGTCCCCGGGCGCGGGCGGTCGCGTCGACGTACGCCAACAGGTCGTCATCGACGTCCACCACGACAGCGGAGAGATCCGGACGCAGCGTGCACGCCGCCAACGCGGTCAAGTCGTGGTCGCCGACGCACACCAGCCGGGCGCCCGCGAGGTCATAGGTGTCGTCGAGCCACCGCGCGCGCCGCGACATCGTGTCCACATCGGCCTGGACGTGGTCGAGCGCCCGCCGAGGGGTCGGGACACCCGCGAGATAGGCCGTGAGGGCATCGCGCAGTTCCTCGTCGGAGACGGTCGCGACAGATCGCGCCAACGAGCGGTACACGTCGATTCGATCGGGTGCGATTCGCCACGTCGATCCGTCGCGCTCGACGTCGTCGCCACACGCCGCGAGCAAGTCCTCCACCGTGCGGCGCGGTACGGCGACCGCGCGGATCAAGGCGTCCAATGTCTGCCCGCCCGCGCAAAGCAGGCCGATCAGCGCGCGTAGCCGCCGTGCGTGAACGCCGTGATCGGCGAGATGTCGTGCGATTTTCAGCTCATCAGAACCAGAGTCGGCCACAACCGCGAGAGCCTACGGGCGATCGCTGGTCAGACCAATCCGGTCGGCGAACAGAGCAGCCGCCAGTACGTCATATCGTGGAACTGTGCTGCCCGCGTCAGCCCTTCGGGTTAGGGTCGTGCGATCTACGGCCGGCAAGGTGCCGTGTTGAGACCGAGGGGCCTCGAGTGATCGAGTTCCAAGCCGTGACCAAGCAGTACCCCGACGGCACGGTCGCGGTGGACAGTGTGGACCTGACGATCGAGGACGGGAAGGTCACCGTCTTCGTCGGTCCGTCCGGATGCGGCAAGACCACCTCCCTGCGCATGATCAACCGAATGATCGACGCCACCTCCGGCACCATTCGACTCGACGGCGCCGACGTCCGCGAGCAAGATCCGGCGCTGTTGCGACGCGGCATCGGCTACGTCATCCAACACGCGGGCCTGTTCCCGCACCGCACGGTCATCGACAACGTCGCCACCGTGCCGGTGCTCACCGGCGCCACCCGGCGGCAGGCTCGTGCCCGCGCGGCGGAACTGCTGGAAACCGTTGGCCTGCCCGCCGAGTTGGGCAAGCGCTACCCGGCCCAGCTCTCCGGTGGTCAGCAACAGCGCGTCGGCGTCGCCCGCGCGCTCGCGGCCGACCCGCCGGTGCTGTTGATGGACGAGCCGTTCAGCGCGGTCGACCCGATCGTCCGCGACGACCTCCAGGACGAGCTGCTGCGCCTGCAATCGGACCTGGGCAAGACGATCGTGTTCGTCACCCACGACATCGACGAGGCGATCAAACTCGGCGACAAGGTCGCGGTGCTGCGTATCGGCGGGCGGCTCGCCCAGTTCGACCCCCCGTCGGCGTTGCTCGCCAAACCGATCGACGACTTCGTCGCCTCATTCGTCGGCCGTGACCGCGGCTATCGGGCGCTGGGATTCCTTACCGCGCAAGGCGTTCCGATCGGTTCGGTGGCCAGCGTCACCGTGGGCACACCGATCGCGCGGGCGCGAGAACAATTGGAGAACGGCTGGGCCGTCGTCGTCGACGAGGCGAACCACCCACTCGGCTGGATCTCCAACACCCTGCTGTCCACTATGGATGGTGAGGTTGGCGCGGACGGTCTCGTCTCCGGCGGCTCTCTGTACCAAGTGGACTCAGAATCGGTCGGCACGGCCGGATCGCTGCGCAACGCGCTGGACGCCGCGCTGAGTTCGCCCGCGGCGCTGGGGATCGCCATCGACAACTCCGGCGCGGTCGTCGGCGGTGTCACCGCGGACGCGGTGCTCAGCGCACTGGCCGACGCCAGGCGATCCGGTGAGGTGCCCACATGAGGTGGATTCTCGACCACCTCGGTGAGCTGTTCACGGTCAGTCTCGACCACCTGTGGCTCGCCCTGGTCCCGGTGGTGATCGGGCTGCTGATCTCGCTGCCGCTCGGTTGGGTGGCGAGCCGGTGGCGGATCGCCCGATTGATCCTCGTGCCCGCGGCGGGGCTGCTCTACACGATCCCGTCGCTGGCGCTGTTCGTGCTGATGCCGTTGATTCTGGGCACGACCATCCTCGACCCCCTCAACGTGCAGGCGGCGTTGACGATCTACACCGTCGCCCTGCTGGTCCGCTCGGTCTCCGACGCCCTGGCCGCGGTGCCGACCTCGGTCACGGCCGCGGCGAACGCGATGGGGTATCGGCCGGTCGGCCGGTTCTTCTCGGTGGAGCTGCCGCTGGCGGTGCCGGTGCTGATCGCGGGCGTGCGCGTCGCGGCGGTGTCCAACATCAGTTTGGTGAGTGTCGGCGCGCTGATCGGGGTCGGTGGCCTCGGCTCGTTCCTGACCGCGGGCTTCCAGCTCCGCAACTACTCCGAGATAGTCGCCGGAATCCTGCTGATCCTGGTCCTCGCACTGGTGGTGGACGCGCTGCTCGCCGTGGCGGGCCGGGTGCTCACCCCGTGGGTTCGGGCAGGTGAGCGGTCGTGAACATCGTGGAACAGGTCATCGCCTGGCTGACAGACGGCGACAACTGGACGACAACGCTGGGTACGCCGGGAATCCCGCAACGCCTCGCCGAACACTTGCAGTACACGGCGATGGCGGTACTCATCGCGGCCGTGATCGCGGTGCCCCTCGGCGCCTACATCGGGCATACCGGCCGGGGTGGGACCGTCGTCGTCGGCATCGTCAACTCCTTCCGCGCGCTGCCCGAGTTGGGTCTGCTCATTCTGCTGGTGCTGGCGATGGGCATCCTGCTCGCCACGCAGGCGTTGATGATCACGTTGGTGCTCATCGCGATTCCACCACTGCTGGCGGGAACCTACGCTGGCGTGCGGAATGTGGAACCGGCCATGGTCGATGCCGCCAGGGGAATGGGTATGCGGGAGCGGCAGATCCTGCGCCGCGTCGAACTGCCCAACGCGTTGCCGTTGATCTTCGGTGCGATCCGTACCGCCACCCTCCAGGTCATCGCCACCGCGAGCATCGCGGCCTTCGTCTCGCTCGGCGGACTCGGACGCTATGTCATCGACGGCAACGCACTGCGCGAGTTCGACCAGATGGCAGGCGGCGCGCTACTGATCGCCGTGCTGGCCATCGTCATCGACCTCGCGCTCACCGGCGTGCAGTGGCTCGTCGTCTCACCCGGGCTGCGCGGCACACGCGGTCAAGGCCGAACCAAGGTTTCACCCAAGGAAGTGTCGACATGAGGAGACCCTCGATGAAGCGCGTATTCGCCGGGTTGACGACCGCTGTGGTCGCGGCGCTCACCCTGACGGCCTGCGGGGGTGCGTCCGACCCCCTGGCCAACCAGACGTCGAACGCCAACCCGGGGAACCCGGCGCCCACCGGGACGATCGCCATCGGCTCGGCCAACTTCCCGGAGAGCTCGCTGCTCGCCGAGATCTACGCGAGCGCGCTGGAAGGCAAAGGCGTCAAGGTCACCAAGAAGCTCGGCATCGGCAGCCGCGAGACCTATTACGCGGGTCTGCAGGACGGCTCCATCGACCTGATCCCCGAGTACAGCGGCGCACTACTGGTGCACGTGAACAAGGACGCCAAGGAAACCAAGTCCGACGAGGTCTACACGGCGCTGAAGTCGGCGCTGCCGGACAACCTGACGGTGCTGGCCATGTCGGACGCCGAGAACAACGACGGCATCGCGGTGACCAGGCAAACCGCGGAACGGCTCGGCCTCAAGACCATCGAGGACCTCGCGACCAAAGGCGGCGACGTGATCTTCGGCGGTCCGCCGGAGTTCGCCAAGCGGGTGGACGGCATGCCTGGGCTCAAGGAGAACTACGGTCTTGAGGTCAAGGAATACAAGACGCTCGACGTGGGCGGCCCGCTGACGGTCGACGCGCTCAAGTCCGGCGCGATCACGGCCGCCGACCTGTTCACCACGGACCCGGCGATCAAGGCGAACGACTTCGTGATCCTGGAGGACCCGAAGTCCAACTTCGCCGCGCAGAACGTCGTACCGCTGATCAACAAGGCGAAGGTCGATGAGACCGTCACTTCCGTGCTGGACGCGGTTTCGGCGAAGCTGACCACGGAGATTCTGTTGGAACTCAATGCCAAGTTGAGCGCACCCGACAAGCCGGACGCGGCGAAGGTCGCCGCTGAGTGGTTGGCTTCCGCCGGGATCTGAATCGTGGATGACGCGGCCGTGGTCCTTTGTGGACTGCGGTCGTGTTGTCGTTTCTGGGGTGGCCTGCTCCCTCTTTTCGAGTGTCTAACCCTGGGGCGGGGGAGAGAAGGGACCCTGGGTTGTGGATTCGGCTGGCTGTTTGACTGTGGGGTTAGGGCCATGACCTTTGGCCTTGCCCGTGACGGCCTCGGTTTGTTCTCTATGACGTTTGTTCTGGTGGCCGGAGGCTGGGGGCTGGTGGGTCAGTTCTTGGGTGTTCCGCCTATGCGCGTTGTCAGTTCCGCGGCCGCGTTGCGGGTTTCGGCGGCGAGGTGGGGCCAGGTGTTGCCGCACTCGGTTTCACAGAGGTGGCGGAAGGTTGTACTGATGGCGGCGACCGGTCGACCACCGTGGTCGAAGACGGCGGCGGCGACCGAAGCCGAGCCGGGGGTGACGTATCCGTCTTCCACCGCCCAGCCGCGCCGTCGTTCTCCGGTGAGCAGACCACGCAGGGCCGGGAGGTGGTGGGGGCCTCGGCCGGTGCGGTTCACGAATGTGTCCTGGCTGGGGAACAAGGCTCTGACCTGGGCGGCTGGAAGGTGAGCCAGCATCGCGCGGCCGGAGGCGGGGAGGTGGGCGGGCAGACGCACGCCCACGTCGGTAACCACCGTGTGCGGCTGGGCGGGTTGCTCGCGCAGCAGGTACAGTGTTTCTCTGCCGTGCAATACGCCCAGGTGAGCGGGGTGGCCGGTGCGCTCGATGAGCCGCGTCAGGATGGGGCGGGCGAGGCGTTCGAGGGGGTCGTGGCGCAGGTAGGCCGAACCGAGTTCGAACGCGGCGACGCCAAGGCCGTAGCGGCGTTCCTCGGGTAGGTGGGTGACGAAACCAGCCTCGGCCAGCTCCGCGAGCAGGTGATACGTCGTCGACCGGGGCAGGCCCAGCTCACGAGCGATGGCGACGGCCGTCACCGGGCCCGCCTTGCCCGCCAAGAGTCGCAGCACGGCGAGGCCACGCCGAAGAGCGGGAACATCGCTGCTGTCGCCCACCGACCGAGCGTACGAGATTACCGATCGAGATGAGTGATCTCGCTTGGTGCCACGTGCACACGTGACGTGGCCGGGTACGCGGCCGTAGTCTGGTATCTCAGACACTCTCGTCCGTTGTCGGGTCGTGCGATCGGCGTAGGCGCGTTGGGATGGGGTCATGCAGGAACTCGATGGTGGGGCGCTGACCAGGGCGCAGGTGGTGGCGGTCGCGCGGGCGGGCGACGCGGTGGCGTTGACCGATGGCGCGCTCAGGGCGGTGGCCGCGAGCCGGGCACATATCGAGAAGTTGGCCGACGCCGAGCAACCGACCTACGGCGTGTCGACCGGGTTCGGCGCGCTGGCGATCCGGCACATTCCGCCGGACCGGCGTGCCGCCCTCCAACGGTCCCTGATCCGCTCGCACGCGGCGGGCGCGGGCCCTGAGGTCGAGTCGGAAGTCGTGCGCGCGTTGATGTTGTTGCGCCTGCGCACGTTGGCCACCGGCCGCACCGGGGTTCGGCAGTCCACTGTGGAGGCCATGGCGGCGATGCTGAACGCGGGCATCGTGCCGATCGTCCACGAGTTCGGTTCGCTCGGTTGTTCCGGTGATCTCGCCCCGCTTTCCGCTGTCGCGCTCGCCCTCATCGGCGAGGGCGACGTGCGGGTCGATGGTCGGCTCGTGCCCGCAGCCGAGGCGCTGCGCGACGCGGGCATCGAGCCGGTCGTGCTCGCCGAGAAGGAGGGGCTGGCGCTGATCAACGGCACCGACGGCATGCTCGGCATGCTGGTCCTGGCCGCCGCCGACCTGCACCGGCTGCTCGACATCGCCGACCTGACCGCCGCCATGAGCGTGGAGGCCCTGCTCGGCACTGACC
>JALZNB010000172.1 GCA_030857905.1 Actinomycetota bacterium | reverse complement strand
CGTAGTGGATGTAGGCGTCCTCGTCGACGATGATCAGCGTCCGCTCGAACTGGCCCATGTTCTCGGTGTTGATCCGGAAGTAGGCCTGCAGCGGGATCTCGACGTGCACGCCCTTGGGGACGTAGATGAACGAGCCACCCGACCACACCGAACCGTTGAGCGCGGAGAACTTGTTGTCCCCGTGCGGAATCACCGAGCCGTAGTACTCCTCGAACAGCTCGGGGTGTTCCTTGAGCGCGGAGTCGGTGTCGAGGAAGATGACACCCTGCTTCTCCAGCTCCTCGTTGATCTGGTGGTACACCACTTCGGACTCGTACTGGGCGGCCACACCGGAGACCAGGCGGGCCTTCTCCGCCTCGGGGATGCCCAGCTTGTCGTAGGTGTTCTTGATGTCCTCGGGCAGGTCGTCCCAGGACTGGGCCTGCTTCTCGGTGGAACGCACGAAGTACTTGATGTTGTCGAAGTCGATCCCCGACAGGTCCGCACCCCAGCTCGGCATCGGCTTGCGGTCGAAGAGCCGCAACGCCTTGAGCCTGGATTCCAGCATCCACTCCGGTTCACTCTTCTTGGAAGAGATGTCCCGGACGACCGCTTCGGAAAGACCGCGCTGGGCAGTGGCGCCCGCGCTGTCGGAGTCGGCCCAGCCGTATTCGTACCGGCCCAGCGTGTCCAGGGTCTGTTCCTGGGTAAGCGGCTCATGCGTGGTGGTGCGCTGCTCGGCAGCGGCAGTCATAGGGACTTCCCTCCATCAGGAACGGGTGGTGCGGTGGTGCCGGACCGCGGCGCCGCCCGCTCCCCGACCTGCTCGGCAGGCGTGAGCGGGACATGGGTCGTGCACGCGGCGTCGCCGCGGGCGATGGTCGCCAGCCGCTGTACGTGGGTGCCGAGCAAGGCGGCGAACGCCTCGGTCTCGACCTCGCACAACTGGGGGAACTCCGCCGCGACGTGCGCGACGGGGCAGTGATGCTGGCACAGCTGTTCCCCCGCGCCGACGCTTCGCGTCGACGCAGCGTAGCCCTCCCTGCTCAGGGCCGTGGCCAGGGCCTCGGCCCGCGCGGCGGGGTCCGACGGTGCGATGACGGCGGCACGGTGTCGGTCGACCAGGGTGGCCACCCGACGCTCCGCGAACGCGCGTACCGCCTGCTCTCCCCCGCTTTCGGCGAGGAAGCGCAGCGCGGCGATCGCCAGGTCGTCGTAGGCGTGGCCGAAGCGGGAGCGCCCCGACTCGGTGAGCACGAAGAGCTTGGCCGGTCGTCCGCGGCCCCGGTGTCCGAGTCGGGGAGCGTCACGGGTGTGCGCCTCCCCATCGGCCACCAGTGCGTCCAGATGCCTGCGGACGGCGGCCGGGCTCAGGCCCAGCGCCTCGGCGATCGAGGCGGCCGCGATCGGCCCCTGCTCCAGCAGCAGCCTGGCCACACCCGTGCGGGTGCGACCGTCGGCCTGCTGCCCGACCACGACGGGACCGATGGTCTCCCCGTGGCCGCGCGGAGCGGGAGCAACGTTTTTCACAACACAAGTGTGTCTTATTTCCCGGAACGTGGCAAAGGCGGGTCCCACTCAGGTGATCGGGCTCACCCGGCAGGGCTGCGGCTACCCTTCGGCCCGTGGTCGGAGACACGAAGCTGACGGACCGGAAACCGGGTGACACCCTGGTGCCCGAGGGTCACGGGGCGTTGGACGCCACCGAGCGCGGGCAGCTCGACATGGTACGACGCTTCGGCACGGTCGGTGCCCTGCTGCTGGCCATCGGCTCTCTCGGCGCGGGCGCCGCCCCGGTGTTCAACCCGGTGTTCCGGCTCCCGGTGCTCGGCCTGTTCACCCGGATGACGACGGTGTCGCTGGCCTTCGCGTTCACCGGCGTGTTCATGATCGTGCTGGCCTGGCTGGCCCTGGGCAGGCTGTCGCGACCAGGCCGCGCGCGGGTGGTGTCGGTGCCGCAGATGGCGCGGACGCTGATGATGTGGATAGCGCCGCTGGTGTTCACCGTGCCCAGCTTCAGCAAGGACGTCTACAGCTATCTCGCGCAAAGCGAGATCGTCGCGCTCGGCCTTGACCCGTACTCCGTCGGCCCGGCGGAGGGGCTCGGTATCGATCACCCGCTCACCCAGGGCGTGCCGACGATGTGGCGCGAGACACCGTCACCATACGGACCTCTGTTCCTGCTCGCGGGCAAGGCGGTCAACGGGTTGACCGGCGACCACGTGGTGATGGGCGTCGCGGCGCACCGGCTGCTGGCCCTGGTCGGTCTCGCGATGATCATCTGGGCGCTGCCCCGCCTCGCGCGCCGCTTCGGCGTGAGCCCGGTCAGCGCGCTGTGGCTGGGCGCGGCCAACCCGCTCGTCCTGTTCCACCTGGTCGTCGGCGTGCACAACGAGGGCCTGGCGATCGGCCTCATGCTGGTCGGCTTCGAGCTGGCGCTGCGCAGGATGCCCAAGGTGACCCCGAACGGCCCGTTCCCGCCGTGGCAGCGCGGCGAACTGGTCTGGTACGCCGTGGGCACCGCGGTGATCACTCTCGGCGCCGCGGTGAAGATCCCGGCCGCGCTGGCCCTGGGTTTCCTCGGGGTGATGATCGCGCGGCGAATGGGCGGGAAGTGGTCGCACCTGTTCACGGTGGCCGCCGGGCTCGGCGTCGTCTTCGGCATCGTGTTGACGGCGGCGTCTCTGGGCAGCGGACTCGGCTACGGCTGGGTCAGCACGTTGAACACGGCGGCCACGGTCAAGAGCTGGATGGCGCCGATGACCGCGCTCGGCTTCGGCGCGGGCGGACTCGGCATGCTGCTCGGCCTGGGCAACCACATGGACGCGGCGATCACCGTCAGCAGACTCGTCGGCGCGATCATCGGCCCGCTGATCGCGGCGAAGCTGCTGCTCGACAGTTTCCGGTGGAAACTGCGCCCGCTG
>JALZNB010000167.1 GCA_030857905.1 Actinomycetota bacterium | reverse complement strand
GACCTCGTCGAAGCGGTAATCCAGGCTGGTGATGCGCCGGGGCGCCTCGGCGGAGGCATCGGGAGCGTCGGCGCCCTCGGCCGTGGGGGTGCCATGGCGGCCGGGGTCGGCCACGCGGGCGGTGAAGGCGATCCGGCGCGAGTCCGGTGCCCACACCGGGGCACCGGCCCCGAGCGGGAGGTCGGTCAGCGCTCGCGCGTCACCGCCGTCGACCGGCATGACGTACAACTGCGGTTTCACCGACGGCGCCGCCCGCAGGAACGCGACCTGGGTGCCGTCCGGCGAGATCGCCGGAGCGCTGTCCCGGAATCCTTGGGTGAAGTCCCGAACAGGGCCACCGTCGAGCGGCACGCGACGAAGACCACCGCGATAGCTGTTGGCGGCGGTGTCCGGCGCGGTGACCGAGACGAGCACGAGGTCCCCGTGGATGACAGGCGCCCCCGGCGCCGCCAACAGTTCTATGTCCTCTGGGCGCACCCGACGACCGTACCTGACTCTTAGCAAAGCTCAGGACCGTCGGTTATTCCCAGTCTTCACCGGAGAAGCGGACCGAGGCCCGCTTCTCCGGGCAATCCGATGTCGCGAGTTACCTCTCGATCGAGGTGGACTGTCCGGCAGCCTCCGCCGCCACCAGGTCACGCTTGGACTTGACGAGGCTGGCGACGGTGGTGATGACCAGGACCCCGACGATGACCGACAGCGAGACCGCGATGCTCGGGGTCCACACGCCGATCGGCTGACCGTCGTTGACGAACGGCAGCGAGTTGGTGTGCAGCGCTTCGAGCACCAGCTTGACGCCGATGAAGCCGAGGATGACCGCGAGACCGATCGAGAGGTACACGAGCTTGGCGAGCAGACCGCCGAGCAGGAAGTAGAGCTGGCGCAGTCCCATCAGGGCGAACGCGTTCGCGGTGAACACCAGGAACGGCTCCTTGGTGAGCCCGAAGATGGCCGGGATGGAGTCGACGGCGAAGAGCAGGTCGGCGGTGCCGATCGCGATCATCACGATGAACATCGGCGTGACGAACCGCTTGCCGTCGATCTTGGTGAAGGAACTGCCGCCGTGGTAGGTGTCGGTCACCGGCAGCACCCTGCGCGCGAAGCGGGTGAGCGCGTTCTCCTCGTACTCCTCGTCCTCGTTGAGGCCGGTGCGCGAGAGCTTCCACGCCGTGTAGATCAGGAAGATGCCGAAGAGGTAGAACACCCAGCTGAACCGCTCGATGGCGACCGCGCCGATGGCGATGAAGATGCCACGCATGATCAACGCGATCACGATGCCGATCAGCAGCACCTTGTGCTGGTGGATCTTGGGCACCGAGAACGCGGACATGATGATCAGGAAAATGAACAGGTTGTCGACGGAGAGGGAGTACTCGGTGATGTAGCCGGCGAAGAACTCACCCGCGAACTGGCCTCCGGAGAACACCCAGATCGCGCAGCCGAAGGCGACCGCGCAGGCGATGTAGAAGGCGACCCAGCGGCTCGCCTCGCCGACCGTCACCTCGTGGGGCTTGCGGTCGACGATCAACAGGTCGATCGCGAACAACGCGACCAGACCGCCGATCGTGGCGATCCAGACCCAGGTGGGGATAACCATGAACCAAACCTCCGGTATTCGGGCACGCGCCGACGACCGGAGGTCTCTTCCGCCGAACGATGCCCGGGCCGTCGGCCTGGACTTCGGATGTTCGGCCACCGGCGCCGGAACCTGCGAGGGGTCCGTGCTGACGACACCGGTGCGAAGGAATACTCCCCTCCGACATGCTTATCGCCCGCTCATTGTTCCTTCTCGTCGGACGAGGCACCACCCGGGACCCCCTTTCGGTGGGTTGCGCTTCGTCACAGCCGCCCGGACGGCGACCGCCGCGTCCAGGGTGGCGCGGATCGCGGGACGCGGCCTCCTCACCTCACCCGTGAGGGGCGATGGTCGCCCGCTGGGAACGCTCTCAGGAACGGTCGCATAACGTCCCGCACGTGCCCCGAATTCCACATATACGTCCGCGTCAGGTGATCACCACGGTCGTGGTGGTCGCCGTCGCGGCGGCCGGACTCGTCTGGCTGAACTCCGGTGACGAGCCGCCGCCGGTGACCACGAGCGACGCGCTCATCGAGGTGCCCGGCGGCCCGGGCCAAGACGGCTCCGTGCGTCTGGAGACCACCCTCTACCTGCCTGAACAGACTCCCGCACCCGCGGTGCTCGTCGCCCACGGCTTCGGTGGCAGCAAGGCGAGCGTCGACTCCGACGCCCGCGAGTTGGCCCAGCGCGGCTTCGTCGTGCTCGCCTGGTCCGCGCGCGGCTTCGGCCGCAGCACCGGTGAGATCGCGCTCAACTCCCCCGAACACGAGGTCGCCGACGCGGGCCGCCTTGTCGACTGGCTGGCCACGCGCCCCGAGGTGGTCAAGGACGGCGACAACGACCCGAAGGTGGGAGTCACCGGCGGTTCGTACGGCGGTTCGCTGTCGCTTCTGCTCGCGGGCACCGACCCCAGGGTCGACGCGCTCGTGCCGGTGATCACCTACAACGATCTCGGCCAGGCGCTGCTGCCCAACTCCGCGACCACCGCGCAGGTGCCCGGTTCGCCCGCGGCG